>NZ_JAVKBY010000154.1:0-66149 GCF_040222985.1 Coleofasciculus sp. F4-SAH-05 | reverse complement strand
CATCCTCTGTCCTCCCCCATGCAACAAAAGCTCTCGCATCCTCTGTCCTCCCCCCTCTTGTAGCAGGGGGAACGAGGGGGGTAGGGGGGAACGAGGGGACCGGAGTTGGGGTTAGGGGATGAGGGGGAAATGTTGAGGAGTAGATAGACATAAAATACAAGCAAAAACTTGTAACTGATGTAAACCCGCCCTGTTTCTAATGTTTATAGATTAGGTCGAGCGGGTCATTTTTACGGGTTGTTACATCATTCTTCTTTAATCATGAGTAAAACCGGTTTACGCCGCCGCAAATCGTTACCCTTAGTCTCGCGCCTGTTTCTCTCCCATTTATTGGTGATGATTGTCGGCGTGGGTTCCCTGTTAATTATCAGTAAATTGTCTTCGCCGCGCTTCTTTATTTTGCATCTGCAACAATTAGAAGGCAAAGGAGTCATCTTTCGCGTTGCTCGTACCTCCCTATTACAAGGATTTCAAACCGCATGGAATCGCGGCACGTTTTGGTCGGTTATTGTTGGCACGACGGCGGCGGGGGGACTCAGTTACTGGTTGTCTCGTCGCATCGTAAAACCCCTAACTCAAATTGAAGACATTACGCAACAATTTGCAGCGGGTAAGCTGGATAAACGACTTCCGCCCAGTGAAATTCCCGAAATTAATCAACTTGCCAGCAGTTTTAACCAAATGGCAGTGAGTTTAGAAGATGTGGAACAGCGACGGCGAGATTTAGTCAGTGATTTAACCCATGAACTGCGAACCCCACTGACGGTACTTCGGGGTTATTTAGAAGAACTTGCTGCCCAACGGATGGACGCAACGCCTGCGATGTATCAGCAGTTGGCAAAAGAAACGCGACGGTTGGAACGATTAATTAATGATTTACAGGAACTCTCGAAAGCAGAAGCGGGTTATCTGCCGATTAAAGTTGAACCCGTAAATGTGTGTCCCCTGTTAGAATCCCTGGTGCAAAAATTTGCAGATCAGGTGTTGGAAGAAGGTCCCATATTGCAGTTAGATTGTCCTGAGAAATTGCCTCGGATATTGGCAGATAGTGACCGATTAGAACAGGTACTGGTGAATCTTTTAGGAAATGCGATTCGCCATACTCAAACGGGTGCGATTACGGTGCGGGTGTGGGTAGAACGGGACGGGAGAAAAGGACTAATGCCTCGGTTATGGATTGCGGTAACGGATACAGGTATGGGGATTGCCCCAGAGGATATTCCTCATGTGTTTGAACGGTTCTGGCGGGCGGAAAAGTCGCGCAATCCGAACACCGGCGGAACGGGAATTGGGTTAGCGATCTCGAAGCGGTTGGTGGAATTGCAAGGAGGTGAGATTGAGGTGGACAGTCAGTTGGGAGTAGGTAGTACGTTTCGATTTTATCTGCCACTGGCATAAGGATTAGGAAGGACATTAGAGACGTTTCGGTGGAACGTCTAGAATTACAGAAATAACAAAATTTATGATACTGTTGATCAATAAATCGTGTTTGTCGCAAAAAAAAGGAGGTTTTTTGGCAATGGAGCAAACCAATATGCCCGGATCGGCTGTATTTAAGCTATTGGTGGATATGGCAGAAGACCCAGAGATATTTGATAAATATCTGAATCAAAAAGACGCTCTAATTGAGGAGTATGACTTGACCGAAGAGCAGAAAGATTTAATCCGAGTTGGGGGGACTGAGAACTATATTAAACTGATGCTGGCAGAACGAGCTAAACGACTGGGCAATTCGTTTATGTAGTTTAATTCTTATCTCATCAAGGTAAGCTGTCATGCATTTAAATTGGGAATGGGTAGCGAGCAAGATGCTCAATACAGTGAGCAAGATGCTCACACAACAAGGATTTCGTTATTATTGACATTAAGGTTTAAATGCCGAACAGCTTATCACGCATCTGCTCATGGTCAATGATATTATCTTTGAACCGTTGAAATTTCGGAATCTTACGGTAAAAAACCGTATCTTTCGCGCTAATACTTACGGAAATTTTGATGATCCTGATGGATTAGGGACTCCTGCACGTCTCCGATGGGAAGAACGGTTTGCTCAGGGGGGTGTGGGAGCGATCCTTTCCGGAGTTGCACCCATCCATAACCAAGGACGCATGGCTCCTCACTGTGCCACGATTGAGAGCGATCGCACGATTCCATTTTGGCGACAGGTGGCTGAGGCAGTCCACAAATGGGACTGTAAGTATATCCTACAAATTAGCTACGGTGGTTCTCACTTAGGTAATCTGAGTCAAAGGATGACCCTTGAGCAAATTCAAGAAACGATGCAATGGTTTGCTTATGCAACCAGACGGGCGCGGGAAGCGGGATTAGACGGCGTGGAAGTGGATGGAACGAGTGGAGGAACGGGACGACTTTTAGGGGATTTGGAATCAGGGGGAACTAGAGTTCCGGTGAATCTGATCGGTCAGTTTCTTAGTCCTACGGTCAATCAGCGAGAGGATGAGTATGGGGGTTCATTAAAAGAGCGATCGCGCTTTTTACTGGATACCCTAAACCTGATCCGTCAGCAGGTGGGACAGGATTTTCATGTCCAGGTCAAAGTTGGGGCGTTGGATACTCGCGAGAATTCTGTACAACTGTGTCAGTGGATTGAACAAGCTGGAGCGGATGCGCTACATCTGGGGAGTAAAGTCCCCTATCCCCAAGCGGCGAACGACAATTTCCCGTTGGATATTAAGGGAAACCATATTGATAGAAGCCACGAGATTAAACAGTCGGTTAATATCCCTGTGTTGTGTACAGGAGGGTTTCAAACTGCACCCTATATTCGTCAAGTGATTCATGGTGGATATTGCGATGGGGTGACATTAGCCCGTGCCCTCATTGCTAACCCTGACTTGGTGCAACAATTTGCCCAAGGAAAAGATAGCCCAGATCAGCCTTGCAGCTATTGTGAGAAATGCCGGATTAATTTAGTCGAAAATCCTCTCGGTTGCTATGATGTGTCCCGGTATGAGGGCGACTACGGTAAGATGAGTCGAGAAATTATGTCTGTGTATTTGGGGAATTAAAGGTATCAATCTTTAGTCAAAAAAGTATACAGGTATACATTCAGACTATAAACCGACATGGTATGATGACTAGGCTACCTCGCTGACTAAATTGGCAGTGAGGTAGTCATTTTAAAGGCAAAATTTGACCAATCAGAGAAAGGAAATCAGGCTCATGGCATCTGCTTTATTTAACCTGTTAGCTGATTTGTCGGAAGATTCCAACAAACGGCAAGCCTTAGTTAGTAACCCTGAATCTGTACTCAATGAGTATGATTTGACGAATCAGCAGAAAGAGTTGATCCAGCAAGGGGGGGAGGAGAACTTTACTCGCTTGCTAGTAGAGGAACGCGCCAAGCAGTTTGGCGATGGCACTGACGTTTTCTGTTTCTAGATCCATTTGGCTTGACAAACCTACCAATTAACAACTACTTCACTGATTTATTGGCAGGGAGGTAATTTTTTTAAAAGCAAAAATTGATCAATCAGAAAAAGGAAATCAGGATTATGGCATCTGCTTTATTTAATCTGTTAGCCGATTTAGCGCAAGACCCCAACAAACTGCAAACGTTCGGTAGTGATCCTGATTCTGTACTCAATGAGTATGATTTGACAGATGAGCAGAAAGAGTTGATCAAACAAGGGGGGGAAGATAATTTTACTCGCTTGCTAGTTGATGAACGCGCCCGACAGTTTGGCGATGATACTGAAGTTCCCTGTGTGTAGACCTGTTCAGCTCTACTTACCCACCAGTTAACCCAATACTACTTCCTGAGACTCTATAGCAATGTAGAGACGTGCCATGGCACGTCTCTACACTATTTTGGCTGGGTTACTAACTGTTCAGCAATAGTGATGATGACAGCGGTTTCAGACTCGATGTAATACGCACCAACAAGAATTAGGGTTTTTTCCTGGCTACTGTAATACACCGTAGTATAAAGTTCTGTAACCTGTTCTATATAGTGTTTACAGATGATTCATGAAAATATTACCCCTCCCAAACCCTCCCCTTGCTAAGGGGAGGGCAGGGGTGGGGTTCACAATTCAAATGAAAACGCTATATATAAGCTATAATCAACCACTCAACCTTGCAGACGGGTTGAGTTTCTGCGTTCTGAGGTTTCACTTGAACAAGTTGCTATAACTGAGAAAATTATAGTAGAGCGTCAACGACCCGCCGTTAACCGCTTAGGCGGTATAACGGGGGCTTGAAAAAGCCCTACGTTGACCAGCCTCCCTCGATAAAAGGCTTTTCGAGGGTAATCGATATCTCGGTCATAACACCTACGAATACGTGTCTAGCCAACTTAAGCCAGTTTGTAGCTCTGTTGTTCAGCATTAACCAGCAAGGACGGGTATTCCGAGCAGTGTGCTGAGTGTAAAAAGCCAAGATATCAAAGGCGAGGCAAACTTAACCAGTAATGAGAGTCTCAAAGTAATGCGAGTTTTCGTTCTAGACAAAGACCTACAACCTCTTGACCCAACGCATCCAGCGAGAGCAAGAGAATTACTGAACAAAGGGAGGGCTAAAGTATTCAAGCGCTATCCATTTACTATTGTCCTGCAAGACAGAACCGTTGAAGAATCAGTCACGCACCCACATCGGATCAAAATTGATCCTGGCAGTAAAGTAACTGGATTTGCCATCGTTCAAGAAGAAACGGGGCGAGTAACAAACGCCATGGAAATCTCACACCGAGGGCAACAAATTAAAAATTCCCTCTTAGCTCGCAGGTCATTAAGAAGGGGACGCCGTAACCGTAAAACCCGTTACCGCCAGCCTCGTTTCTTAAACAGAACCCGTAAAACCGGATGGCTACCACCATCGCTGGAGAGTCGGATTGCCAACATTGAAACTTGGGTACGACGGATTAGAGAACTCTGTCCGATTTCAGCCATCTCTCAAGAACTGGTAAGGTTTGACCTTCAGCAAATGCAAAATCCTGAAATTAGCGGGGTTGAGTACCAAAGGGGTGAGTTATTGGGTTTTGAAGTTAAAGAGTATTTACTTCACAAATGGGACAGAAAATGTGCTTACTGTGGCGCTAAAAATGTTCCGTTCGAGATTGAACACATTCTGGCAAAAAGTAAGGGTGGCTCAAACCGAGTCAGTAATATGAGTCTTAGTTGTCATTCTTGCAACCAAGCTAAAGGGAACAGACCCGTTGAAGAATTCCTGAAAAAGAAGCCTGACATCCTCAAGGGAGTCCTAGCTCACCTCTTAGCACCTCTTAAAGATGCGGCTGCAGTTAATGCTACTCGCTGGGAGTTATTCAGAAGACTGCAATCAACTGGCTTACCCGTAGAAGTAGGTTCAGGAGGTCGCACCAAGTTTAACCGTAAAACCAGAGGGATTGAAAAGCAACACTGGACTGATGCTTCTTGTGTGGGAGCATCCACCCCTGAGCAGTTATTAATTAGAGGAATTAAGCCTCTAAAAGTTGTAGCAAAAGGACACGGAACTAGACAACGATGCCGTCCTGACAAATATGGTTTTCCTGCACGTCATGCCCCAAAATCTAAATTTTTTATGGGATTTACGACGGGCAATATGGTTAAAGCCGATATCCCAAAAGGTAAATATACAGGTAAACATACAGGACGAATCGCTATCAGATTTAGACCAAGTTTCATGCTACTGCTGCCAAATAAGCGTTTTGATGTCCATCCCAAATATTTAGCAAATATCCACAAAGCTGATGGCTATGAATATCAAACCTGAAAATAAAGCGGATGCTTCGCCCTTTTATACGGGTCAGCATTCCCCACCCGTTAACCTCCGGTATAACGAGCGACCCCTGCTGACATTAAGTTGGAGTTAAGCTAAACGTTAGCTAGGTATCTCAACCAAGAATGCGTAAAGTATCCCATGGACATCCGAAGCCTAGGTTCCCAAATCCGCAGCAAAATTCTCCGAGGGCTTCAAATTCTCCTGCTGAGTTTGTTAATTATACTAATTTGCCCAAGTCATGGGTATGCTCAAGCTGTGAACCTGACGTTTGATCACCTGCCGCCTGACAATGGGTTAGTGGGGATAAACTGTGTTTTACAAGACAGGAAAGGATTTATTTGGTTTTGTACCCAAGAAGGTGTGAATAAGTACGATGGATACAATTTTACAATTTACAAACACGAGCCGGAACAGCCGAATTCACTGTCGGATAATTGGGTCTCATCTCTCTACGAAGATTCATCAGGGTTTCTCTGGATAGGGACTCAAACTGGTGGACTGAACCGATTTGATCGTTTAACTGAGCAATTTACTCATTATATTCATGAACCCAATGATCTTAATAGCTTAAGTGATAATCGAATCAGTACCATTTATGAAGATGCTTCTGGTGTCTTGTGGATTGGCACCGATGGGGGTGGACTTAATCAGTTTAATCCAGACACTCAAGAATTTACTCACTATCTCCATGAACCGAATAATCCGAATAGCTTGAGTGATAATCGAATCAGTACCATTTATGAAGATAGTGCGGGGGTTTTATGGATTGGCACGAATGGAGGTGGACTTAATCAGTTTCACCCAGACACTCAAGAATTTACTCACTATCTCCATGAACCGAATAATCCAAATAGCTTGAGTGATAATCGAATCAGTGCAATTTATGAAGATGCTTCTGGTGTCTTATGGATTGGTACGAATGGGGGTGGACTGAATCAGTTTCACCCAGACACTCAAGAATTTACTCACTATCTTCATGACCCCAATAATCCCAACAGTTTAAGTTGTGATAACGTAAGTGCGATTACTGAAGACAGTTGGGGTCAGCTCTGGATTGGCTCAGGAACATGGAATGCTAGTTATACGGGTAAAGGTGTTGACCTGCTTGATTCCCGGCGAGAACAATGGACGCATTACTCCAACAATCCCACCCAACCTAATAGTTTAAGTGGTGATAATGTTTTATCCATCTATGCTGATCCAACAGGTGCTATCTGGATTGGTACTTGGTTAAATGGGGTGAATCGATTTGACCCAGCCAAACAAAAATTTAAATCTTACAAAATTGAACCGGATAATCCCAATGGCTTACAGGGTGATGGGGTTTGGGCAGTTTATGAAGACCACTTGGGTCTCGTCTGGGTAGGTATGAATAATGGCGGTCTTTATAAACTGAATCGCACCACGGGGAAATTGACCCATTACACCAACAACCCAAATGATTACAACAGCTTGAGGGGTGAAAGTATCTGGTCAATTTATCAAGACAGTTCGGGTCAATTCTGGATCGGCGGAGATGAGGGATTAAATCGATTTGACCCTCGCACAGAAAAATTTGTCCATTATATCCACGATCCAAATGACTCAAATAGCCTCAGTGATAATACTGTGCTAGTCATTTATGAAGACCGTTCTGGAACTTTATGGATTGGCACATTTGGGGGTGGACTCAACCAATTCGATCCCACGACGGGTAAATTTACCCATTGGGTTCATCAACCGAATGAATCCAATAGCTTGAGCGTAAATCAGATTTTAGCCATTTATGAAGACACTTTGAATCGATTCTGGATTGCTACCTATGGGGGAGGACTCAACCAATTTGATCGCGCCACTGGTACATTTATCCATTACCAACATGACCCGGATCAACCAAATAGCTTGAGTAGTAATCGAGTAGTCGGAATATCGGAAGACCAATCCGGAACCCTTTGGATTGCCACGGAAGCCGGACTGAATAAATTTGATCCGGAAAAGGAGAAATTTACCCACTACACCGAGAAAGACGGTCTGAAGAGTGATTTTCTCTGTGCTATTATAACTGATGACTTTGGAAATCTCTGGGTAAGTAGTGTCAAGGGATTATCAAAAATTAATCCCCAAACGGAAACCATTAGAAACTACGATGTTGATGATGGGTTGGCGAGTAATCAATGTAACACGTTAGCCTATTACAAAAGCTCAAACAATGAACTGTTTTTTGGCAGCGACAACGGATTCACGTTTTTTGATCCAGAGCAAGTGAAGGATAATCCCCATATTCCGCCCATTGTGATCACAGATTTCCAGAAATTTAACCAGAGTGTCAAACTAGATACCGCTATTTCAGAAACTCAAAAACTACACTTATCCTACAAAGAGAACTTCTTTGGCTTTGAATTTGCTGCCCTTGACTATAGCAATCCAGCTAAAAATAAGTACGCCTACAAATTAGAAGGCTTTGATCATGACTGGATTCAGGCTGGAACAAGACGCTATGCCACCTATACTAACCTCGATGGTGGGACGTACATCTTTAGAGTAAAAGGGTCAAATAATGACGGGGTTTGGAATGAACAAGGGACATCGATTAAGCTGATTATTTCGCCGCCTCCCTGGAAAACCGGATGGGCTTACACCTTGTATGTTTTGGCTTTAGTCAGTACAGTTTTCAGCTATGTGCAGTGGAGAATTAGGGCGCAGGAACAAGAAACGGTACTGCTGCGGGAAAATGAGAGAAGACTTAACCAAATTCTGGAAGCGATTCCCGTCGGAATTGGCGTGATTGACGCCATGGGAAAATGGATTAATATGAATCAAACGGGGTTAGAATTACATGGTTTAGATGCTCCAAAAGAAGGATTAATCGAGAATCTGTCCCAAGCTTATCAGGTGTATATCGCGGGGACGGCTCAGTTATATCCCACAGAAAACTTGCCCTTAGTTCGGGCGTTGCGGGGAGAAAAAACAATCATTGATGATGTAGAAGTGCACCAACCGGATCGGGTTGTTCCCTTAGAAGCTTGGGGTACACCCATTTATGATGATCAGGAGAACGTCATTTATGCGATCGCGGCGTTTCAAGATATCACCCAACGCAAACAAGCCGAACGCGATCGCCTCCAGTTTACTCAGGAACTAGAAGCCAAAAACGCCGCCCTGCAACGCCTCGACCAACTCAAGGACGAATTTCTCGCCAATACCTCCCACGAACTCCGCACGCCTCTGAACGGGATTATTGGTATTGCTGAATCCTTAATCGATGGTGCAGCCGGGGCGCTGTCTGAGATGCAAATTGCGAACTTGGCGATGATTGTCTCTAGTGGAAAGCGCCTCTCCAATCTGGTTAATGATCTCCTGGATTTCTCTAAACTGAAAAACCAAGATATCCAACTGCAACGTACATCCGTCGATTTTCAGCAAATTGTTGAGGTCGTTCTTACCCTTTGTCAACCCTTAGTCATGGGTAAATCCTTGCATCTGCAAAACCAGATTCCGGCTACTTTACCTGCTGTTGATGGGGATGAGAATCGCTTGCAACAAATTATGTATAACTTAGTCGGGAATGCAATTAAATTTACTGAATCCGGGTTTGTTACCGTATCCGCACAGATAATAAATAACCAGATTGAAGTCACCGTGGCGGACACAGGAATCGGGATTCCAGAAAATAAATTTGAGGATATTTTCAAATCCTTTGAACAGGTGGATACATCCCCCTCTCGATCTTACAGTGGCACGGGTTTAGGATTGAGTATTACCAAACAATTGGTTGAACTCCATGGCGGTAAAATCCGGGTTGAGTCTGAACGGGGACAGGGGTCTCTATTTATCTTTACTCTACCGATTAGTGCTAAACCCCCAGAACCTCCCTTGACTATCAGCCAATTCATTAGCAAAGTGCGACCCAATCCGATACAACTTCCGGCACCATTACCGAAAGAGACAACGATCGCATCGAATCAACAATTAACGATTTTAGTCGTTGATGATGAACCGATTAATCTGCAAGTCGTAGCCAATCACCTTTCTGTACAAAACTATCGGATTATTCGCGCCACGAATGGGATGGAAGCCTTAGATCATATTCAAAAGGGGTTAAGACCAGATTTAATCATCCTGGATCTGATGATGCCCAAAATGTCAGGGTATCAGGTTTGCCGCGCGATTCGCCAGCAGTTTTCGGCGTCAGAAATGCCGATTGTGATGTTAACGGCGAAAAATCAGGTGTCTGATTTGGTTACTGGGTTAGAGGTGGGTGCGAATGATTATGTCACCAAACCGGTGCTGAAAAATGAATTGCTGGCACGGATTAAAACTCATCTTCGTTTATCGAAAATCAATACTGCCTATAGTCGCTTTGTTCCCCATGAATTCCTCCGCTTTCTGGGACGTGAAAGTATTGTCGATGTTCAGTTAGGGGATCAGGTGCAAGAAGATATGTCGGTTTTGTTTGCGGATATTCGCAACTTTACCACCTTGTCGGAGCAAATGTCTCCTAAGGAAAACTTTGATTTTATTAATGCTTATTTAAAACGAGTGGGTCCGGTAATTCGCCAGCATCAGGGTTTTATTGATAAATATATTGGCGATGCGGTGATGGCATTGTTTCCTAATACTCCTGACGATGCCTTGCAAGCCGCGATTGAGATGCAACAGGAGGTAGCACAATATAATCGCGATCGCCAAAACGCTGGGTATCCGCCAGTAACGATTGGTATTGGCTTGCATAGTGGGAGTTTGATGTTAGGAACCATTGGTGAAAAACAACGGATGGAAAGTACAGTGATTTCTGATACGGTGAACCTAGCATCGCGCCTGGAAGATTTAACTAAAGTCTATGGGGCGGCGATTCTGGTGAGTGGACATACCTTATTTTGTCTAGATGACCCCAACCAGTATGATTATCGGTTTATGGGTCAAGTTCAGGTCAAAGGCAAAAAGGATTTGGTTCCTATTTTTGAAGTGTTTGAGACTGACCCGATTGATAGCCGAACGTTAAAGCAGCAAACGAAGCAAAAGTTTGAAGAAGCAGTTATACTCTATCACCAGAAAAAAATATCGTTAGCGTCTCAAATCTTTACAGAAATCAGTCAAATGAACCCCCAGGATCAAGCGGCTCGTTTCTATATCCAGCGCTGTCAATGGTTACAGGGTTAAAGTCTGATTCAGACGCGATCGCATTAGCTAAGTCTTCTAGTTGATCGGGTAAGGGCTACTATGCCAACCTCTCTCATCTAAAATTTATATGATGGTTATATTGACAAAATGCAGGAGATATGTATCAAATCCAAGCTAGGGGAGAAGAGCGCGATCGCATCCCGTCACAGACCTGACTTTTCACGCCATCTAGAAAAATCGATATCAAACCTAACCCCCCTCATTCCCCCTGCGAGGGGGGAGGAGAAAGGATGCGAGAGCTTTTTTTGGCACGTAAGGGGGAGAATTCAAAGTCTCTCTCCTTGTAGGAGAGAGGTTTGGAGAGAGGTTTTCCAGATCCCGATCAAAAGTAAGGTCACAGAGGCGATCGCCAAGTATAATCCCGACAATCTCGATGATCAATATTGGCTAGTTTTGGGTTTATACTCAAATAATTAAGAGCCGCCTTTATCTTTGACAAGTATGATCAATAAGCCTAGATTTAAACAGTGCTTTCAGGTAGAAACGGTTGAACCAGAAACGGTATTTTTGTTATCGGAGCGAGGTTCAATTCAACTCAATCGTCATCTCTATCAACAATTAGTGCCGTTAATTGACGGGCATCACACGGTTGAGGACATTATTGATCAAATTCTCCAGCATTTACCAGAGGAAACTATTTCGTTTCAAGAGATGCTTAATACCAGTGTCATGGCGCGACACGCCCTGATGCAGATGGAACAGAAGGGATATATTGTTGAAAGTGAGTCTCTATTGCCTGAGCATTTAGCCAGCTTCTGCGAGATGCTAAATGTTGATGTTAAGCAGGCGTACCAGCGATTACAAACGACAAAGGTGGCAGTAAGATGTTTGGGTTCGTTGTGGACTGACTCAGAGGTTGAACCGTAAACCCTTACCGATTATTCTGGGACACCGGAAAAAGCGTTTTACTACCGATGGCGGACATCGTTATTGTTCACCGGAAGAAACCCTGAAAACCTATCACCATCACCTGAGTCCGATTACAGGTGTTGTGCGAGAATTGACCCGGTTAGAGACAGGCGTCAATCATTTAACTCATACTTATATCGCCAAGCATCATTTCGCCACATTGTTCGATGATCTCAACACATTACGCCAAAATCTTGGGGGTCGTAGTGCGGGAAAAGGTCGCACGGATGCTCAAGCGAAAGCCAGTGGGTTTTGTGAGGCGATTGAACGCTATTCTGGGGTGTTTCAGGGGGACGAAATTCGCGAAAAGGGGAGTTATCACAGGCTGGGCGATCGCGCGATTCATCCGAATACCTGTATGAATTTTAGCGCCAGTCAATATGAAACTCGTCAGGAGTGGCGTTATGGTGGTATAACCGGATTCAACGCCCCAAGGTTGATTTAGAGAGTTTTGATGACCCCTATTTTCATCAGTTAAACGAGTATTACCAAAGCCTGCATCGGGAACTCTGGGTGCTGGATATTACCAGTGATTTGACTATTCCCGTCTTTGCGGCGATTAGTCGGCGGTGCGATCGCGCGGTGGACAGTACCTAGAACCAGGGTTAAAGCGGTTTGCCCTAACGTCACCCAATATAACGATTCAGGGTGAAAAAATTTACAGCAAAATGTCTAATGATATTCACAATTATGCCGTAAGAAATATTGGACGCAATCACCCCACATCTGCCATACCCAATGGTTTTGACTCAGAATCTCAAGTTAGGGCAATGATGCAGATGGGAGTTGATATATCATTTCTCTATCCCAGCCTGGTTCGTTTTTATGGATTGTAGCTATTTTAGTCATTCACCAACTCATGGCGAAAATAGAAAAAACGACAATGTCTTTGAGAATACAGATAATTTCTAGATGTTTGCCAAAAAACTGATGCTAGGAGCAAAAAAGAATTCACCCCCTTGCATCCTGACAAAATTATTAAATTCAAAGGATACTTTTTCTTCTTGTCCCCACTCCTTTGACCACTTTTGTCCTCCATCCAACTGTTTTCCCTGACCAGCGACTGGATCAAGACCTGTGTCATACTTGACAAAGTTTTTTTGGTTGACCCAGGATTTTTGCATAAACATAAACTGATTAAATATATCCCGTTGAAAACACAAAAACAGTAAGCCAACCCCCTCATTGTTCTCTACCCGTAGAGCTTCGTGCGGTAAAGAGGTTAAGTGTTCCCGTAAACGTGAGATTGCGGAGGTTAAGGTTTGTTGTTCCGGCGACGTTCCACCATAGGGAATTGCTCGACGCACAATTCGATGTTGGCGCTGTTCTTCTAAAGACTCTACACTATCTCCTCTATCACCTCTAGGATTCGTCTTACGAATGTGAGCATGAAACGGACATTTTGTGCCTTCTGTATCATCAGCATAATTAAAATTATTAACAATAGTAGTATCTCCTTGTCCAGAGTTAGAAAGCGTAATTGGCGTTCCATCTCTAAACCGCCCGATTACCAAAGCACCAGCACGTTCAGCATCGTTTCCGGTCAATCCCAGTTTTTGTACCAATTGTTTTTCTCTTTGGCGAAAGCCTTGTACATCTTGTTTGAGTTTGCGGTAAACACAATAGCTCCCATAGCTATTTTCTCCCTGACCAAATGGATCTTTAACCAGAACCAATTCTAATGGCGCACAAGCATCCCATTGGTCATTCCCCTGCTGTTGTCTTTGCTCAATATCCTGTTTAAAAAATAACGGCTGGCTGATACCATCTCTGAAACCAAAGTGTTCAATGGTTTGTCCTTTGCCATTCGGCTGAATCTGAGCATTCCTGAGAATATGTCCCACTTCCGTATTGACAATACAGGCGACATGACTAACCGCTTTCATCACCGTTTTTGCCTGCTGCTGTAAATACTCTGACTGATCAGCCGCTAGTAAAATTAAGGCATCAATATCTCCCCGAAATCCATCTTGCCATTGGTCAATTGGCGGATCACTTAAAATCGGTTTGAACGCTTTCATTCCCGCCAGAAAAGTCCAACTTGGGAACTGTAGTCGCTTACCTTTTAACTCAAATCCCAGCGCTTGATATCCATGAGCTGATAGGAAAAAATTAGCCCAGAGTTTAGGGAAGTTTTGAGAAGAATCTTGGCTATATTTTTGCGGCTCATTTAACTGATGCTGCGCCGATGTCACAAATTCTGCGGCAAAGTCCCTAATCCATTGTCGAGTCGCCTGAGCATCAGACTCAAATTTTAGGAAAATCTGGACGGCGTAGTCCTGTTCGTACCCTTGCAAAATATTGCCTTGTAAATCCTCCAGTAGCAATTGATACTCTTTGACTTCAATGTTAGTTTTGGTTAAATCAACGGACATATCTGATTTTAGAATTTAGATTGTGATGATCATCGTTTGGCTGACATTGACCTGCACCACAGCCACTTACCCTTCGTTATATACCAGTTAAGCTTGATTTTGTCAATTTTCTTTAAAAAATGTATAGTCTTTATCCAACAACGGTAAAGTGTGATAAATATTATAGTATCGCGTCCGTTGCAAGTTGAGATAAACGGAGAAAACCCATGCCTTATGATCCAGTAAATTACACCAGAAGATATCCAGAAGAGTTACAGACAGCCTGGGCTAATGTTCTTGCCTTTGCTTGGCAAACCCCAGAGTTCCTCGATTTATTGAGACAAGATCCAAAGGAGACAATTGAGACGTATGCCTGTAGAGAAAACGAACCTGTTCAGCCTCATTGTGTTGTTATCCTTGAGCAAGGAGAAGGTGTATTTGGAATTCCTAATCCACCAGAGAGATTAGGAGAATCAGAGAGATTAGGAGAATTAAATCCGGAACAACTGGCTTCACTCCTCGATCGAGATGGGTTATTTGGTATCATTCGAGGAACGTGAGCTAGAGATTAATTTGCCTATCGAATGTTCAGGGTTCATAGTTTATAGATCATACAATAAATCCTGAACCCTGAGCCATGAATTATTTGAAAACGACCCATGACAAGTCGCCCCAGGTTTCCGCCCTACTTTCGTTGTGAAATTGTTCCGGCACAAGGCGTCTTTTTACTATCTGAGAAAAACTATATCCTGCTGCGGGGAGAATCCTATATCCAACTAGCGTCGCTTTTGGATGGTCAACATACGCTAACGGAAATTTGCACTATCCTTCAGGCACAATTTTCGCCGCTAGACCTATTATTCCTACTGGATAACTTGCGCCGCGAGGGATATGTGGTTGATGCTAACCCGTCCTTACCCAGCGAACAGCAGGCGTTTTGGGGAATGCTTGATATCACACCGGATGTGGCGGCGAAAAACCTACAACATACAACAATTTCTGTGGCGTCCTGGGGTAAACTTGACCCCACCCCCTTCAAAACCCTGCTGGAATCTATGGGAGTGCGAGTGGGGGATCAGGGTGATCTATGGGTGGTGCTAACCGATGATTACTTGCACGAGGGTTTGGAGGCGTTTAATCAGAATGCTCACCGTCACGGGTATTCCTGGATGTTAGTCAAACCCGTGGGAATTGAGCTTTGGATAGGTCCGATATTTCGTCCCGGTCTAACCGGGTGCTGGGAATGCTTGAGACATCGACTTCGAGGACATCGCCAGGTTGAAAACTACCTACAGCGGCAAAAAAACACGACTCAACCCTTGTCAACCTCACTCTCTGTACTTCCCTCAACCCAACAAATCGCTTTCGGTATAGCGGCGACGGAGACAGCTAAGTGGATAGTGGATGACACAAATTCTCACCTTGACGGTACTATCCTGACGCTGAATACCTTATCCTGGCAAAAGCGCCATAACCGTCTGATTCGGCGTCCCCAATGTTCTTGTTGTGGTCATCCCCAGTTATTATCGGTACAACAGTCCGCACCGATTATTCTGCAAAGCCAAAAGAAATCATTTACCAGTGATGGTGGACATCGGAGTTGTGCGCCAGAAGCCACGTTTAATAAATTAGCTGATCACATCAGTCCGATTACTGGAATCACCAGTGCTGTGACGCGAAATGCGGTGGGAGATGAAAACATACCGATCTATTCGTATGTCACGGATTACAATTTCGTCTTGATGGACGACACCCTCTATTTCTTACGGGAAAGTTTGCGGAGTCGATGTGGGGGGAAAGGGAAGAGTGAGATTCAGGCGAAAACGAGTGCGCTGTGTGAGTCAATAGAGCGTTATGTGGCGGTGTTTCAGGGAGATGAAGCTCGAACTCCGGCTCAGTTGGCACAGTTAGATCATGGAATTGCTCCCAATGCTTGTATGCTTTTTAGTGAACAGCAGTTTGCCGATCGCGACCAATGGAATGCTCGCGGTTCACGCTGTACCTGGGTGCCAGAACCCTTTGATCCGAGTCAAAGGATTGAATGGAGTCCGGCTTGGTCATTAACCCATCACCGACGCTGCTATGTCCCAACCGCCTACTGTTACTACGGGTATACCTCCCCATCGGGTTATCTTGTGGCGCGAGCAGATGGTAATGGATGTGCCGCAGGGACGACCAAAGAAGAGGCAATTTTGCAGGGATTTTTGGAGTTAGTTGAGCGAGATAGTGTGGCGTTGTGGTGGTACAATCGCTTAAAGAAACCGGGGGTGGATCTCTCAAGTTTTGAGCAACCTTATTTTCAAGAACTGGTAACCTGTTATCAAAGCCTGCATCGTCACCTATGGGTTTTAGATGTTAGCAGTGATTTGCCGATTCCCGCCTTTGTCGCCGTATCGGCTCGATATGACCAAGAGGTAGAAGATATTATTCTTGGATTTGGAGCGCACCTCGATCCCACCCTGGCAATTTCCCGCGCTTTAACGGAATTGAATCAAATGCTTCCGGCTGTGTTTCAGGGTACGCCGAGTTCTGATTCGGGTTATGATCCAGAGGCGATCGCTTGGTGGGAAACAGCAACGCTAAACAATCAACCCTATCTCCTACCTGATCAGACCCTCAACCCGAAAACTCCAAAGGATTATCCTCAATATTTCAGTGATGATCTAGCTGTAGATATTCGATACTGTATCACTCTTGCCCAACAGCAGGGATTGGAACTCATCGTCGTAGACCAAACTCGTCCTGATATCGATCTCCAGGTTGTCAAAGTCATTGTTCCAGGAATGCGGCATTTTTGGCCCCGATTTGCTCCAGGTCGGTTGTATGATGTTCCTGTGCAAATGGAATGGTTGACTGAACCTCATGATCAGGAACAGTTAAACCCCTATCCAATTTTTTTCTAAACGCCTCAGCTTAAATCAGATGCTTCAGGACTATAAAATTATTGATGCGGATTGCCATGTACTCGAACCCATGACGATGTGGTCAGAGTACCTCGAACCTGCCTTTAAAGAGTCAGCACTATCGGCAGATTTAACTGTCCAGGGACAGACAATTGTCAATAAGCTTTCCCATGAACTCTGGGTGGAAGGGTTTAAGGCAAAGGTGCGAGATGTGACCACCTATGGTATTCATCAGTATGATCCAGAATCTCAGGTTAAAGCCATTCAGCGCATGGGAGTGGATATGGCTTTTTTGTATCCAACTGTAGGTCTGTGGCTATTAGCCGTCGATACGATGACACCAGAATTAGCGGGAGCCTTTACCCGTGCTTACAATAATTGGTTACGAGATTTTTGTAACTATAACCCACAAATCCTCAGAGGCGTGGGAGCCATCAATTGTCATGCTCCCCAAGAGATGGTGCAAGAATTGCAGCGGGTCAATGAGTTTGGCTGGAAAACCGTGTGTTTACGACCCAATCCAGTGAAGGGACGATTGCTCAGTGATCCCGCCTATGAACCTTTTTGGACAGCTTGCGAACAGCTTAACATGGCAGTAAGTATTCATGAAGCCACCCATTGTTGTTTACCTTCAACGGGTGCTGATCGATTTAATACCCGTTTTGCCATGCACGCTTGCTCTCATCCCATGGAACAGATGATGGCGTTGCTGGCGCTGATTGAAGGCGGAGTGCTAGAACGTCATCCCCAATTGAGAGTTGGATTTCTGGAATCGGGGTGTGGTTGGTTACCCTACTGGTTATGGCGACTAGATGAGGTAGAGTATAAAAATCTAGCGTGGGAAGTTAGAGAAACAGTCAAAATGAAGCCATCGGAATATTTTCGCCGTCAGTGTTTTATTGGGATTGAGCCATCGGAGCCGTATCTGCACCAGATGATCGATTATATTGGCACTGATAATGTGATGGTTGGCTCAGATTTTCCCCATCTGGATCATGAACCAGACACAATCAAAGAGGCAATTGCCCTTCAGGAGCGTCTACCGAGAAAGACTGTGCAGAAAATTCTTTGGGATAATCCGGTGCGTTTTTATCTGAATGACTCGCGGTAGTACATTGGGGAATTGTTGTAACGGGACATGGCGATGAGTAAAATTAGCGGCTATCAAGTTTTCCACCCAATTGATGAAAGCACCAATTCCCTAGTCTATCGGGGTATTCGTCAGGGTGATGATCAACCGGTTATCCTCAAGGTTCTCAAGGAAGATTATCCCACACCAGCCAAACTCACCCAATATAAGCAAGAATATGAAATTACCCGTTCTCTCCATCTGGATGGCGTGATTAAAGCTTATCACTTGCAGCGCTATCAAAATACACTGGTAATGGTGTTGGAGGATTTTGGTGGAGAGTCCTTAAAACTGCTGATCAACCAGCAGCCATTTGCGTTAGCCGATGTTCTGGAACTGGCGATTAAAATAACCACGAGTCTAGGCGCCGTCCACGCCGCTAATATTATTCACAAAGATATTAATCCATCCAATCTTGTTTATAACCGCAACACGGCACAACTAAAAATCATCGACTTTGGCATTTCTACTGTCTTATCACGGGAAAATCCGACGATGCGAAATCCCAATGTGATCGAAGGGACATTAGCCTATATGTCTCCCGAACAAACGGGTCGGATGAATCGATCTATGGATTACCGCACGGATTTCTATTCTTTGGGTGTAACCTTTTATGAATTACTCACGAATCGACTACCATTTGACACTCATGATGCCATGGAATTGGTTCATTGTCATCTGGCTAGACAACCTTTCCCCGTGCATCAATTAGCAGATATTCCTAAATCTGTTTCTAATATTGTCATGAAACTCATGGCAAAAACCGCAGAGGAAAGGTATCAAAGTGCTTGGGGACTCAAAGCCGATTTAGAACGCTGTTGGTATGAATTAATTGAAAAGGGTCATATTGACCTATTTGAGTTGGGTCAGGACGATCAGTCTGACAAGTTTCAAATTCCGCAAAAACTGTATGGTCGCGATCGTGAAATTGCCACTTTAATGGGCGCCTTTGAGCAAAGTAGTCTAGGGGATACAGTGTTGCAATTGGTTGCCGGATATTCTGGAATGGGTAAATCGGCGCTGGTTGCTGAAGTTCATAAACCCATGACGGAAAAACGCGGGTATTTTATTTCCGGTAAATTTGATCAATTTCAACGCACTATTCCTTATTCAGCCGTTGTCAGCGCGTTTCAAGAATTAGTTCGACAACTGTTAACGGAAAGTGAAGCAAAACTCAATCAGTGGAAACAGAAACTTTTAGCGGCTGTGGGAACTAATGGACAAATCATTATTGATGTAATTCCTGAAGTTGAATGGATTGTTGGTAAACAACAACCTGTCCAAGAGTTAGGAGCCGCTGAATCCCAAAACCGTTTTAATTTAGTCTTTCAAAACTTCATTCGCGTTTTTTGCCAACCTGAACATCCTTTGGTTTTATTTCTAGATGATTTGCAATGGGTAGATTCGGCTACGCTGAATTTAATCGAACTCATGATGACGGATGAGAACACCCACCACCTCTTTCTCATTAGTGCCTATCGGGATAACGAGGTCAACTCAACCCATCCTTTGATGATGACCCTTGAGGGACTCCGCCAAAAATCAGCGATTATTAACCAAATTACCTTAACATCCTTAGAACTTGAACATATTACCCACTTGATTGCTGACACATTATCCCGTGAACCTCATAGCGTCAAATCTCTCGCTGAATTAGTGGTACGAAAAACTAATGGAAATCCCTTCTTTGTGAATCAGTTTCTGACGACGCTATATCAAGAAAACCTCCTAAAATTCACAGTTTATCAAACTAAAGGACAAGGACAATGGCAATGGGATATCGCTGAAATCGAGAGAATCGATATCACGGATAACGTGGTTGATTTAATGATCCGGAAATTGAAGAAATTACCCGCTAATACACAAGATGTATTACGATTAGCGGCTTGTGTCGGTAACCGCTTTGCCCTGAATACCTTAGCTATTGTCTATGAAAAATTAACCGATCAAACCTTTCGGGATTTAATGCAGGCAATTCAGGAAGGCTTGGTTATTCCTACATCAGAATTAGAAATGAATGATGATGAAGTTATTAACTCTCAATTGCTAATTCTCAATTTCAAATTTCTACATGACCGTGTTCAGCAAGCCGCTTATGCCTTAATTGATCCAGATCAGAAAAAAGCCGTTCATTTACAAATTGGTAAACTTTTATTAGAAAATCTAGAATCACAAGAGCGTTCTGATCGACTTTTTGAGGTTGTCGATCATCTCAATTTGGGACAAGAGTTAATTGTAAACCCATCCGAAAAACATAACTTAATTCGCTTAAACCTAGAAGCCGGTCAAAAAGCCAAAGATGCCACAGCTTACCAAGCTGCTCAGCAGTATTTAACCCTAGGCATCAAAAATTTAACCGATACAAGTTGGCAAGTTCAGTATAATTTAACCTTTGAACTCTATAAAGAACTGGCTGAAGTTGAGTATTTAACGGGAAATTTTGAGAAATCAGAAGCCTTAATTTATCAAACAGTATCTCAAGCAAAAACTATCTTAGAAAAAGCTGAACTTTATCGCTTATTAATTGTTCAATATACTCTAAGCGCTAAATGTTTAGAAGCTATTCAAATAGGTCGCAAAGCGTTATCATTAATTGGTATTGATTTACCTCAAGATAATGTTCAGCAATATCTTATTGCTGAACTTAATGAAGCCAAAAATAATTTAGGCGATCGTCAGGTGGCTTCACTAATTACTCAAGGAGAAGTCACTGATCCAGAAAAAAAAGTAGCCATCAAATTGCTAGCCAATTTAGCCGCGCCTACCTTTGTCGCTGACCAAGACCTTTTTCCCATCGTTAACTTAAAATCATCTAATCTATCTCTAAAATATGGTTTTTCCTCTGAGTCACCAATTGGGATTGCTAATCATGGTCTTGTCCTAGTTTCTCGCGGTGAGTATCGATTAGGATATGAGTTTGCCATGTTAGCCCAAAACCTAACCGTGGAAACCAACAATTTAAGCCAACGATGCAAAATTGCTTTAATTGTTAGCACAGAAATTGGAATTTGGGTCAATCATCTCAGTTGGGCAGATGCAATTCTAGATTCCGGATTTCAGGCAGGTTTAGAGTCGGGAGAATTGCAATGGGCTGGTTACATTCTCATGTATAAACTCCTGAATCAATTTTTTCAAGGTAAAAATATGGAAATCTTAGCCGCCGATATTCCTAATTTTTTACAGTTCAATGCCAAAACAGAAAATAACTGGTCAATTGATATTTTGTTGGGAGCGCAAGCTGTTATTTTGAATCTGAGTGGACTGACTGCTAATCAATGGGATTTTACCACAGAGGCAATTAGCAACCAAGAGCAATATTTTCAAGTTTGTCAGTCTCATCAAAGCTTTCTAGCCATCTGTACCCATCAGATTCTCAAATCCCAAGCACTCTATCTTTATGAACACTATAATGAAGCCCTTCAATGTTCTCATGAAGCGGAAAATTTATTAGTTTATGCAGTGGGTCATAATCAGTTGGTAGAATATAACTTTTATTATTCTCTGAGTTTAGCAGCGGTTTATGTGTCCGCCTCAAAATCTCAGCAAAAGAAATACTGGCGTCAATTAGAGTTGAATCAACAGCAACTCAGGATTTGGGCTGAAAACTGCCCAGAAAACTCACTGCACAAGTATCTATTAGTCCAAGCTGAGATGGCTCGAATTACTGGACAAGATCTGGGCGCGATAAAATTGTATGATCAAGCTATTGCGAAGGCGAAAGAAAATAAATTTATCCAAAATGAAGCCTTAGCGAATGAATTGGCAGCTAAATTTTGGCTAAATCAAGGTAAAGAAGAGTTTGCTAAACTTTATCTGGCAAAAGCTCACCATGGATATCAACTTTGGGGGGCTATACGTAAAGTTGAACTATTTCTAGACGAGTATTCTCAGTTTCTACCGATAAAATCTAAATCGACCCTAGAGGCAATGTCTAATACCACTGAATCAACCGGTAGTGGTTCAAGTGAAGCCCTAGATTTAGTTACTGTTTTGAAAGCTAGTCAAAGCATTTCCAGCGAAATTGTTTTAGGACGCCTACTGCAAACCTTAATGAAAATAGTTATTGAAAATGCTGGCGCTCAAAAAGGATTTCTGATTTTGGAGCAAGAAGGCAATTGGGTTATCGAAGCCGAAGGAGTCGTTGACTCTGAAGATGTGACGATGCAGCAATCGATTCCGATACAATCAGCAATCTCTGATTCTGAAAAACCTCTGCTCTCTGCTGGTATTATTAACTATGTTATCCATAGTCATGAAACCGTGGTTTTAAATGATGCCACCCATGAAGGACAATTTATTCGTGACCCTTATATTTGGACGGTCAAGCCTAAGTCAATTTTATGTACTCCTTTGCTGAATCAAGGTAGACTTAGTGGTATTCTTTATCTTGAAAATAATTTGACAACGGGCGCATTTACTCAAGAACGGGTTGAACTGTTAAGAGTTTTATCTGCTCAAATTTCTATCTCAATTGAAAACTCCCGTCTCTACCAACAATTAGAGGATTATAGCCGTAACCTGGAAATTAAAGTTGATCAAAGAACCCAGGAACTCCAAGAGAAAAATCAGGAACTCTCCGCTACCCTGAAAAAACTCAAAGCCACCCAAGACCAAATTATCGCCCAAGAGAAACTCGCCTCCCTCGGTGCATTAACCGCCGGGATTGCCCATGAAATTAAAAATCCCTTAAACTTTGTCAATAACTTCGCCGAACTGTCGGCTGAGTTAACCGAAGAACTCTTAGCAGAACTCGACAGTCAAAAAGAACGATTAGACCCGGAAAGCACAGAATACATCGAAGAAATACTCAGTGACTTAGGACAAAACGTCAAAAAAATCAACGAACATGGCAAACGCGCCGACAATATCGTGCGCGGGATGCTGATGCATTCACGGGGTCAAGGGAACGAACACCAACTCACCGACATTAATGCACTTCTCGCCGAATATGTTAATCTGGCATATCACGGTATGCGTGCCAAAGACTCCTCATTTAACATCACGATTGAAACCCACTATGACCCCACTATTGGTCAAGTTAATATTGTGCCGCAGAATATCAGTCGCGTCTTTCTCAATATCATTAATAATGCCTGCTATGCTGCCCATGACAAGAAAAAAGCCGTTGGCGCAGATTTTACGCCCACACTCTCCGTTACTACCAAAAATCTAGGCGATAAAGTCAAAATCCGTGTCCGAGATAATGGCAATGGTATCCCAGCAGACATCCGAGATAAAATATTTAACCCCTTCTTTACCACCAAACCCACAGGTCAAGGAACAGGGTTGGGATTATCCATTAGTCACGATATCATTGTGGGAGAGCATCAAGGGGAGATTCAGGTAGCAACCGAATTGGGCGAGTATACCGAGTTTAAGCTGATTTTGCCCCGATAATTGTAGCTGACTTTTCACGCCATCTAGAAAAATCGATATCAAACCTAACGCCCCTACCCCCCTCGTTCCCTGCTACCCCCCTCGTTCCCCCCTACAAGAGGGGGGAGGACAGAGGATGCGGGAGCTTTTGTTGCACGGGGGAGGAGAGAAGATGTTTCACTTTTATTGCACAGAAGGGCGAGAATTCAAAGCCTCTCTCCTTGTAGGAGGAGGTTTGGAGAGAGGTTTGGAGAGAGGACCAAAAGTAAGATAAGTCTAGCCATGGCGCGTCTTGAACGGTGTACTGTAGGGGCGACCCGCTGTACCAACGAACAACTAGAATCCACTCAATCGGCTCGGGTCGCCCTATAATTAACTAGGTTGCCCTTTACTACAGACAAGAATTTTGCAATTCTTGACATTAAGGTTTAAATGCCGAACAGCTTATGTCACTCCCGATGAATTGAGAGGAAAGAATGATGAAAGTCATGGTAGTTGATGATGAAAAAGATGTTTTGTTGCTGTTTCGACAACGCTTTAGAAAAGAGATTAGACAAGGCAAAATTGAATTTCACTTTGCTTTCTCAGCCAAGGAAGCCCTCTACTATCTGGAAATGGAAAGTAAAAAAGAAAATTGTGTTGTCTTGATTCTTTCAGATATTAATATGCCGGAGATAAACGGCTTAGAATTACTTAAAACAATCAAAATAAAATTTCCCAACTTAAAAGTTTTTATGATTACGGCTTACGGCGACGACGAAAACTATCGCATTTCCCAAGAATACGGAGCCGATGATTATATTCATAAACCCGTTGACTTTGACCAACTCAAAGAAAAAATCTTTAATTTATAATTTATCCACAACTTAGCCGACCAGAAACCAATGCCAGCTAAAATACTGGTTGTCGATGATGAACCCGACATAGAACCCCTAATCTGTCAAAAATTTAGAAAAAAGATTCGCCAAAAAGAACTCCAGTTTCTTTTTGCCTGTAATGGTGTGGACGCCCTAGAAAAGCTACAGGCTGATTCCGATATTGATATGGTTTTAACCGATATTAATATGCCCCAAATGGATGGGTTAGCTTTGCTGATGAAACTGGCAGCGGACTATCCAGGGGTTAAAACTGTAATCCTGTCCGCTTATGGGGATATGGACAATATTCGAGCGGCGATGAACTTAGGGGCATTTGACTTTCTCACTAAACCGATTGATTTTCAAGACTTAGAAATTACCACCTACAAAACCCTAAACCATGTCCAGCAAATCAAACAAGCGTTAGCACAAGAAAACTATCTCAAGCGTTTAGAAGCCGAAAACCTCCGCCTCAGTACCGAACTCGATATTACCCGACGACTGCAACAGATGCTGTTGCCCACAGAGACAGAACTAAGTCAAATTCAGGGACTCGATATCGCGGGGTATATGCAACCAGCCGATGAAGTCGGGGGAGACTATTACGACGTACTGCAACACAATGGCAGGGTGAAAATTGGCATCGGCGATATCACCGGTCATGGGTTAGCCAGTGGTGTCCTCATGCTGATGGTACAAACGGCGGTGCGGACATTGCTGGTGAATAATGAGACCAACACCGTTAACTTTTTAAGTACCCTCAACCAAACGATTTACCACAACCTACAACGGATGCGCTGCGACAAGAACTTAAGCCTCGTCTTAATCGATTATCATCAGGGGACTCTAACGGTGAGTGGACAACATGAACAACTGATTGTGCTACGCTCTGAGGGGAAGATTGAGCGAATTGATACGATTGATTTGGGGTTCCCGATTGGTTTGGCAGAGGCGATTGCCGACTTTGTGGCGGAAGCAACTGTACAGTTGTATCCCGGTGATGGAGTTGTCCTCTATACCGATGGGATTACTGAAGCCGAAGATATGAATGGGGTGCAATATGGACTAGAACGGCTGTGTCACGTCTTAAGCAACAACTGGCACAAGTCAGTCTGTGAGATTAAACAGGCAGTTATTGACCAAGTGTGGCAGCATATTGGAAACCAGAAAGTTCATGATGATATTACCTTACTTATTCTTAAACAGCAGTGATTGGTTATTTGTCATTTGTCATTGGTCATTTGTCATTGGTCATTTGTCATTGGTCATTGGTCATTTGTCATTGGTCATTTGTCTTTGGTGGAAAAATTATTACACTTCGTTGGGGGCGGGTTTAGTGACATTAGGGTGAACACCAAATGTTAAGGGTTCGCCCCTACACTCATCTTCCCCAGCGTCCCCAGACGCGCCATGGCGCGTCTCTACAGTCCATCCTTATCAGGTAAAAACAATGCCAGCAAAAATACTGGTTGTCGATGATGAACCTGATTTAGCACTCCTAATTCGCCAGAAGTTTAGAAAAAAAATTCGGCGTCAGGAACTCCAGTTTATGTTTGCCCGTAATGGTAAAGACGCCTTAGAAACGCTGCACGCCCAACCGGATATTGATATGGTTTTAACCGATATTAATATGCCCGAAATGGATGGGTTAATCTTACTGACGCACCTCGCCCAAAATTATCCCACCACTAAAGCTGTAATTCTTTCTGCGTATGGGGATATGGAAAATATCCGCAAAGCCATGAATCTGGGGGCGTTTGATTTCCTCACCAAACCCATTGATTTCCGCGATTTAGAGATTACCACCCATAAAACCCTAAACCATGTCCAACAGCTCAAAGCCGCTCAACAGCAGGAATATTTGGCACAACAGGCACAAGCTGACTTATTAGAAAATTTACGCCAAGAAGTGATTGAGCGCCAGCGAGTCCAAGAGGCGTTGCGGGCGAGTGAGAGACAGTTGGCGCAATTTCTGGAAGCTGTACCCGTGGGTTTATTTGTCATTGATGTCAATGGTCAACCCTACTATGTTAACCAGATAGGACAGGAATTACTGGGGAAAGGAGTGGTATCCAAAAACCCATCCGAACAACTGGCTAAAATTTATCAAGTTTATCTGGCGGGAACAGAACAAGTTTATCCCAGTCATCGCGACCCAATTTTACGGGCGCTTCGGGGTGAACAGTCAACGGTTGATGATATGGAAATCCGTCAGGGCGATAAGATTATCCCGTTGGAAGTCTGGGCAACTCCCATTTTTGATCACCAAGGTAATGTTATCTATGCTATTGCCGCTTTTCAAGATATCACTCCTCACAAACAAGCTGAAGCGGAACGGATTCAGTTTACCCAAACCTTAGAACAACAGAATACGGCGTTGCAGCGCCTAGATCAACTCAAAGATGAGTTTTTAGCCAACACTTCCCACGAACTACGGACTCCCCTGAATGGCATTATTGGTATTACTGAATCCCTCATCGATGGGGCGGCGGGTACTCTTTCTCCAGTGCAAATAACGAATCTGGCAATGGTTGTTTCTAGTGGGAAGCGCCTGCACAGTCTAATTAATGATATTTTAGATTTCGCCAAACTGAAAAACCACGATATCGAATTACACCGCAAATCGGTGGATTTTCGCCAAATCACTGAAGTCGTGCTTACCCTGTCTCGCCCCCTGATTAGCGGCAAAGCTCTAGACTTGAAAAATGAGATACCCGAAGATTTCCCCGGAATCGATGGCGACGAGAATCGGTTGCAACAAATCATGTACAATCTGGTGGGAAATGCGATTAAGTTTACTGAATCTGGGTCAGTTACGGTGTCAGCAACCCAGAAGCAAAATATGGCAGAAGTGACGGTGGCGGATACAGGGATTGGTATTGCCTCAGATAAATTCGAGGATATTTTTAAATCCTTTGAGCAACTTGACGCCTCTGTTTCCCGTCCCTCCAGGGGTACTGGATTAGGACTAAGTATTACCAAACAACTGATTGAACTCCACGGCGGAACCATTCGCGTTGAGTCAGAGTTGGGTCAAGGTTCACGATTTATTTTCATGCTTTCTATCAGTTCGCAACCGATTGAACCTGGATCAGAACTCAGTACGGAAATCACCAAAGTGCGGGACTATAGCGGTATATTCCCCAGCGAATCTTTGCCACAGGTTCCTAAAACTGGGGAATTCACGATTTTAGTCGTAGATGACGAACCGATTAATTTGCAAGTGGTTGCTAATCATTTGTCTGTCCAAAACTACACCATTGTACAAGCAACTAATGGTATGGAGGCTTTAGCCAAAATTGAGCGGGGCTTCATCCCGGATTTGGTGATTCTGGATATTATGATGCCCAAAATGTCGGGCTACGAAGTGTGCCAAAAAATCCGCCAACGATTCCCGGCGACTGAAATGCCAATTATCATGTTGACGGCGAAGGAGCAAGTCTCGGATTTGGTGGAAGGTTTGAGTGTGGGGGCGAATGATTATTTAACGAAACCAATTTCTAAACATGAATTGATTGCCCGGATTAAAACCCATCTTTATCTGTCGAAAATTAATCGGGCTTACGGGCGCTTTATTCCCCAGGAATTTCTGCGCTTTTTGGGGTATGAAAGTATCGTGGATGTACGGTTGGGGGATCAGGTTCAGCAGGAGATGTCGATTATGTTTGCGGATATTCGCAACTTTACCACGCTGTCGGAGAGTATGTCTCCCCAGGAGAATTTTAATTTTCTTAATTCTTATTTAAAACAAGTTGGACCAATTATCCGTAAGCATCAGGGGTTTATTGATAAATACATTGGTGACGCAATCATGGCGCTGTTTCCCGCCACCGCCGATGATGGCTTACAAGCGGCGATTGAAATCCAGAAACAAGTGACATCCTATAATCGCGATCGCGAAAACGCTGGCTATCCTTCAATTACTATTGGCATTGGCTTACATACAGGTAGTTTGATGTTGGGAACCATTGGGGAACAGCAGCGCATGGAAAGTACAGTAATTTCTGATACGGTGAACCTAGCGTCACGCTTAGAAGATTTGACCAAAGTCTATGGGGCATCAATTTTAATTAGTGGTTATACTTTATTTTGTTTAGCGGATCAAAGTCAGTATCACTATCGATTTATCGGTCAGGTGCAGGTTAAAGGCAAAAAACATCTGGTGCCAGTTTTTGAAGTGTTTGATGCAGAACCGGATTCAATTATTCAATTAAAAGAACAAACAAAAACTAGCTTTGAAAAGGGAATTGTCAGTTTTAATCAAAATAAAATTGATGTCGCATTTAGCATATTTCAAGAGATTTTAGAAATTAATTGGCACGATAGAGCAGCACTGAATTATCTTAAACTCTGTGAAATGACTAGACTCTAATTCGTCATTCGTCATTCGTCATTCGTCATTCGTCATTCGTCATTTGTCATTCGTCATTTGTCATTCGTCATTCGTCATTTGTCAGGGAATAGGTTAGTTGGTTGACACCGTAGGGGCGACCCGCCGCACAAAATTAACAAGACTCGCCCATTAATCTGAGCGGGTCGCCCTGTATCAGGTATCGGTAATAATCTGAAACCACGTACATTTAGACAGGGGCGAGTCGAGATAGTTAAGTGGAGACACCACCGACTATGAACAGCGACTCGCCCCTACAACCGCCATAATTCCGACAAGACCAATTTAACACTATATTAATATTTCCCTTATAGCGGAATCAGTTCTGGAAAATTAACTAACAGTTGTTCATCGGTTAATTCATCACCAAATTGAGCTGGCGAAAAGTGAACTTGGATAGCTCGCAAGTGGTTTTGGTAATGAAGATTAATTAATGCTTTGAACCCTTCTTCTAGTGCCTCCATATCTGCCAGATTGGTTTCCATTTCTGGCACTTCCCCCTCAAATGCCACAGTAATCATGACAATTAAATTACGAGTGACGGGTAACGATAGCGGTTCATTCTCCGATGAACATCCATTGAAGTTAGGCTCACTCAAATACCGTTGTGCCGAGTCAGTAAATAACTCACTCACAAAATCTCCCGCCTCCCCTTCATCCCCAAACACATCTCCTTCATTCGCCGCCGATTGCCAATAGGTATTGTACTGTAAGAGGTTCTGGCAAATATCCACCAGTCCTTCTCCGAGAACGCCTAAGTCTCCGCCGGATTCAACCGCATCTCGCGCCGCCTGATTAAGCACTCCCAATAACGGTGCGACTTCTGTCCCGCTTAAATGAACAAACAACCGACAGACAACCAGTCGGGTTTTGCCACTCAGTTTATTGAAGCGATCGCGCCAAGAACTCATAGATTTATCCTCTGCTGGCTCAAAAAAAAATAAAATGTCACTTATGTCGATTAAAATCGTAACATAAACTGCCTAATTCTTCAGTTTATAACTTATTATTTATTAAGTCTCTTTGATTTTAACGCTATGACACCGAGTCTACTCTTTACCATCGCGAATCTCTTCGTTTTACCCTTCTGGCTACTGATGATTCTGCTTCCCAACTGGGGAATTACTCGAAAAGTGATGGAATCCTATCTGCCGTTTGTTCCATTAGCCGGGTTGTACATCTACTTTTTCGCGAACAGCATAACACCAGAATCTGCTCAAGCCTTATCCAATCCCCAGCTTGCTGATATTGCCCGCTTCTTTGGAGATGAAATCATCGCCGCAGCCGGATGGACTCACTTTCTCATCTTGGATTTGTTTGTGGGGCGATGGATTTACTGGGAAGGGCAGCAGACTGGGGTGTGGACGATTCATTCCCTGCTTCTTTGTTTATTTGCTGGACCGATTGGATTGCTATCTCACATTTTGACGGCTGGGATTACCCAGAAATTTTCGGCGGATTCGGAAACAGAATCGACTACTGCCTCAACGTCTAAGTCATTTTAAATGCATGACAGCTTATCCGGCTTGAATATGCCTACAGCGCCCGATAATTGGGCTTACCCGCTGAGTAGCTTCTAACAGGCCAGATTCGTTACAGTGTCTTTAAGACAATCACAGCAATTGAACCCGTAAACTAAAATGGCAACGGCAACGACTTCTCCAGTATCCCAAGCACTACCTCCCTTAATTCCCCGCGAAACTCTATTCGGAAACCCCGATCGCACCCGCCCGCAGCTATCGCCCGATGGTAAGTATTTGGCTTATGTCGCCCCTGACGAGAAGAATGTGTTGCAAGTCTGGTTGCGAACCGTGGGAAAAGATGATGATCAGCAGCTAACGGCGGATCAAAAGCGGGGGATTCGCCTTTATGTCTGGACATACAATCCTAACCAGCTTATTTATCTGCAAGACTCAGACGGCGACGAAAACTTTCACCTCTATTTGGTGAATGTCCAATCCAAGTTAGTGCGCGATTTAACCCCCTTCCAAGGCGTGAAAGCCCAACCGATTGACCTTGATCCAGACTTTCCTGATCAAGTCTTGGTGGGAATGAATCTCAACGATCGCCAAAAATTTGATGTATATCGGGTTAATCTGAATAATGGCGCAGTGGAGTTTGAGACTGATAACCCCGGTAATATCGTCAGTTGGGTGGCTGATGCTCAATTCCAGATTCGGGGCGCGATCGCAGCGACGCCAGATGGCGGTTCTGATCTGTTATTCCGCGAGACTCCTGATCAATCCTTTGAAGTATTACGCCACTGGGGACCCGATGATGAAGGATCTGCTGTAACCTTTTCTCAGGATGGCAAAACCCTGTATATTAGTGGATCACATGATGCCAATGCCCAACGGTTAATTGCTTTAGATTTAGCCTCCCGCCAAGAAACGGTTATGGCGGCTGATGAACAGTATGATATCGGTGGTGTGGTCATTCATCCCACTCAGCGCCGGATTCAGGCGGTGTCCTTTTATAAGGATAAAGTGGAATGGCAAATTCTGGATGAAAGCATTGCTGATGATTTTAAGGCGATCGCGCAAATCCGAGAGGGTGAGTTTGCCATCACCAATCGCACGTTAGCGGATGATACTTGGTTGGTTGGTTACGCGACGGATGATGGTCCGGTTTATTATTATGTGTATAACCGGGACGCTAAAACCCACTCCTTGTTATTTAGCAATCAACCTGAACTGGAAACCTTGCAACTCGCATCAATGCAACCCATTTCCTACCCAGCGCGGGATGGTTTAACCATTCACGGCTATCTCACCACACCTGTTGGGATTGAAGCGAAAAATTTACCCACAGTGCTGTTGGTTCACGGTGGACCCTGGGCGCGAGATACTTGGGGCTATAGTCCAATGGTACAATGGTTGGCAAACCGAGGTTATGCGGTGCTGCAAGTCAATTTCCGAGGCTCTACAGGTTACGGGAAAGCATTCCTAAATGCCGGGAATCGTGAATGGGCGGCAAAGATGCACGATGATTTAATTGATGCCGTCAATTGGATTGTAGACCAAGGGATTGCTGATCGGAATAAGGTGGCAATTATGGGGGGATCGTATGGGGGATATGCCACATTAGTCGGATTAGCTTTTACCCCAGAAGTATTTGCGGCGGGTGTGGATATTGTTGGTCCGAGTAATTTAGTGACCTTAATGCAAAGTATACCTCCCTACTGGGCACCGATGAAAGCCGTGTTTGCCCATCGTTTGGGGGATTTGGAGACTGAGGAGGATTTTCTTAAGGCGCGATCGCCTTTGTTTTTTATTGACCGGATTCAGAAGCCGTTACTGATTGGTCAAGGGGCAAATGATCCACGGGTGAAACAAGCCGAAAGTGAACAAATTGTTGAATCGATGCGAAAGGCAGATAAACCTGTTGAATATGCTCTTTATACGGATGAAGGACATGGATTTGCTCGTCCAGAGAACCGGCTGCATTTTTTCGCGATCGCGGAAGAGTTTCTCAGTAAGTATTTAGAGGGACGCTTTGAACCGATTGGTGAAATCAAGGGTCATTCGGGGGTGGTTAGTTAAGCTGAAAAGTAATGGCTGGTGAAGTCCCCCAACTTGCTTCACTGAAGTTGGGGGGGCATCCATGAATGTAAATTTTTGTTACAGGTTGCCAACCTTGTTTGTTCGCATTAAAGTATAATTAAATCTGTCTAATTATGAAGACTGCTTTCTCAAAAAGCCAAGAGGGTTACCAAGAGCCGCTTTTTCTTTTTTGGCAAAAATAGCGCGTCCAAATCATTTGTATAATAGCGAAGCCTTGCTAGCTAATGCTTTGATATTGGTTCTAATTTTACAACTCATTTAGACAAGTTAGATATAAGTTGTAGGTATTACTTTATACGATGTCTTCTCAAGTAGATAGTTTAGTTGAAATCTTGAAAGCGCGATCGCACCAACAACCCGAACAACGCGCCTACACTTTTCTCGGCAATGGCACAACAGAAACGGCTCATTTAACCTACCAAGAACTAGACCAACAGGCTCAAACTCTTGCCACTTATCTACAAACCCTAGCGCAACCAGGGGACAGAGCCTTACTCATTTATCCTGCCGGTTTAGAATTTATTACCGCTTTCATCGCCTGTCTCTACGCTGGTATTGTTGCTGTACCGATTCATCCTCCCCGTCCTAACCGTCCCCTCAATCGGCTGCAAGCCATTACCAAAGATGCTCAACCTCTGGTAGCACTAACCACAACATCCCTGTTATCCAAGCTCAAAGATAAAGTTAACCCAATCCCAGAGCTACAACAACTAAACTGGATTGCGACTGATACCCCTGTTCCAGAGCAAGAAAACTGGTCTCCTCCAACAATTTCGCCTGACACCCTTGCCTTTTTACAATATACTTCTGGTTCAACTGGAATTCCCAAAGGCGTGATGGTGAGTCACGCTAACTTAATCCATAACCTTAAAACGATTCAGGCAGCCTTTGAACTGACTCCAGAGAGTGTATCCGTTAGTTGGTTGCCTCACTATCATGATATGGGACTGGTTGATGGGATTCTCGAACCTCTCTATACAGGGTGTCTTGGGGTTTTAATGCCACCCACGGCTTTTTTACAAAATCCGAGTTGCTGGCTTGAAGCCATTTCTCACTATCGCGCTACCCATAGTGGGGGTCCGAACTTAGGCTATGAACTCTGCACTAATAAAATTACGCCTGAACAGCAAAAAGGACTTGATCTAAGTTGTTGGTTAAGTGCCTACAATGGCGCGGAACCGATTCGTGCAGAAACTTTAGCACAATTTACCTCTAAGTTTTCCTCCTGTGGCTTTCAGTCTAAGTTTTTCTATCCCTGTTATGGGATGGCAGAATCGACGCTGATGATTAGTGGAGGAAACCTCCAAGATGAGCCAAAAGTGCTTACCGTTGACGCACCAGCTTTAGAACAAAATCAAGTCGTCAAAGCGTTAGCCAATAGCGAAAATGTAAAAAACCTGGTTAGCTGTGGACATCCGTGGCTAGAAACAAAAGTCCTCATCGTTAATCCTGAAACTACCCCCTGTGCAGATAATCAAGTGGGTGAAATTTGGGTCTCTAGTCCAAGCATAGCTCAGGGGTATTGGCAACAAGTAGAAGTCACACAGGACACCTTTGGCGCATCTTTGCCGGAAACAACTCCAGGACAATTTTTGCGTACTGGAGATTTAGGCTTTTGGCATGATGGTGAGTTATTTATCACTGGACGGCTCAAAGATGTGATCATTATCTGGGGTCGTAACCACTACCCGCAAGATATTGAATATACCGTTTCTCAATCTCACCCAGCGTTACGTCCTGATGCTGGTGCAGCTTTCAGTATCCAGGTCAATGGTTTGGAGAAATTAGTCATTACTCAAGAAGTTGAACGTAGTTATCTACGTAAGTTGAATGTGGATGAAGTCGTCGGTGCAATTCGTAAAGTTATTGCGGCTGACTATGATTTAGACGTTTATGCTGTGGCTTTGCTCAAAACTGCCAGTATTCCTAAGACATCTAGTGGTAAAATTCAACGTCGCACCTGTCGGGACAGATTTCTCAATCAAACCCTTGATATCGTTGGCGAATGGCAACAAGCTAATTTATCGCCAACCTCAATACCCATGCCAGATATTACATCCTCAACCCTGACCCCAGAAACCCTGGAAAATTGGCTGATTAGTAGACTGGCAACGGTTCTCAATATTGATCCCGAAGAAATTGATCCAGAAGAATCTTTTGCTCAGTATGGTTTAGATTCTTCAGTTGCGCTAGAAATTACTGGAGAATTGGAGGTTTTGCTGGAGCGTGAATTAGAACCTACACTTTTTTGGGAATATACCACTATTGAATCTTTAACGGAGTATCTCAGTACAGAAATCTCTGACTAACTTTTAAGTCTGCCAATCACTACTACTGACCGAGGGAAAACCCTAAGAGTAATATTGTGAGGCTTTTGTTGCAGCTTCAATCTGAATTTAGAGCGTAGGAACTAACCGAAATGACAACAACTATCCGCTTTAACCCTTTCCAACCAGAATTTCATCAAAATCCCTATCCCACCTACGAATATTTGCGTCGAGAAGACCCAATTCATCGCAGTTTTCTGAATGCTTGGGTGATTACGCGCTATGAGGATGTGGAAGCCATTCTAAAAGATACTCGCTTCTGTGTCGATGACTTACCCGAACGCCTAATCCAGAAAAGCCATTACCTGAAGCAAGGCAATCTTGACCCCCTAGCTCAAACGATTCATAACTGGCTTTTTTTCCTAGAGCCTCCTGATCATACACGATTGCGAGGTCTGGTGAGTAAAGACTTTTCTCCTGTCACTGTAGAAGGAATGCGACCTGAGATAGAAACAATGGCGAATGACCTACTGGCGAAAGTAAAAGCCACAGGAGAAATGGATGTAATTAAAGATTTAGCCAGTCCCCTACCCGCGATGACCGTGACTCGCATCTTGGGACTCCCACCAGAAGACTATCCTAAGCTAGTGCGTTGGTCTTATGAGTTATTCTTTGTTTTTGATCAACCCATGTCTTTACAAGGTTATCAACAGCAAAATCAAATGGCAATAGAAGCGAGGGACTACTTAACTGAACGGATTCGTCACTTAGAGAAATATCCGAATGATGGCTTGATTAGTCGTTTAATTGCAGCTAGAGAGGAAGGAACCCGTCTAACTCAAGAAGAAATTCTTGGCTTTTGTATCATGTTACTGATTGTTGGACAAGAAACAACGAAAAGCCTGGTGGGAAATGCGACTGTTGCTCTCCTGAAGCATCCTGAGAAGCTAGCCGAACTCAAAGAAAATCCAGACCGGATCAAAAATGCGGTTGAAGAGTTACTCCGCTACGATAGTCCAGTGCAAGTGATTGCTCGTTTAGCTATAGAAGATGTAGAAATGAGAGAGAAAACGATTCAAGCTGGGGATAAAGTGATTCTCTGCATTGGTGCGGCAAATCGCGACCCAAAACAGTTTACCAATCCTGACCATCTAGATTTTAAACGCCGCAACTATAGCTTGCCTTTTGGGGGAGGAATACACTTTTGTCTGGGTGCATTTCTGGCTAGAGTCCAAGGACAAATTGGGATTAATGCAATGGTGCAAAGATTACCGAACCTTCAGCTTAACACGGAAAGTCTAGACTGGCGTGAAAGTATCACCTTGCGAGGGCTAAAAAGTTTACCTGTAACTTTTGAAACTTAATTTATTGATTCACTGAAGGGTTAATATACAATCACTGGCATATCAATATCAAATTATTTTGTATGCCACTTGTTCTCGAATAAACTTTACCTTAGAGCCTTAGAGAAATTTAACATGAGTCAAGAACCAATTGCAATTATTGGGTTAAGCTGTCGTTTTTCTCAAGCGAAAAATACACAAGAATTTTATCAATTATTGAATTATGGTGTTGATGCAATCACTCAATCATCACGAAACTCCAGTGATTCAAGTTTCTCAATTTCGGGGGGATTTTTAGACAATGTTGATCAATTTGCTACTGATTTTTTCAAAATTCCTCCCCAGGAAGCTGCGATGATAGACCCTCAACACCGTCTACTTTTAGAAACAGCTTGGGAAGCGTTAGAAGATGCCGGTCTAGTTCCTAAAAAGTTGGCTGGAAGTAGGACAGGGGTTTTTGTTGGGATTGGGAGTAATCACTACTCTCGACTAATCAATGATCAGGGAATTGAACGTTTTGATGTAACGACGGGAAACCAACGAGGAATGGCGGCGAATCGGATTTCCTATTTCTTTGACTTTCGCGGAGTTAGTATGTCTGTTGACACCGCTTGTTCTTCAGCTTTAGTAGCAGTAGACCGAGCTTGTCGCAGTCTCTGGACAGGGGAATCTACCCTAGCTTTAGTGGGGGGAGTCAATCTGATCTTAGTGGAAAATGGGACAGGAAAATTTGAAGAGGCTGGTTTAATTGCTAGGGATAATCGCTGCAAAGTATTTGATGCTCGCGCTGATGGTTATGTCAGGAGTGAAGGGGTGGGAATGGTGGTGTTGAAACCACTAGCTCAGGCGCAAGCCGATCGCGATCGCATTTACGCTATCATCAAGGGAAGCTGTGTAAATCAGGATGGACGGAGTAATGGTTTAACCGCACCAAACCTGCAAGCACAAGTTGATTTACTCCAGCAAGCCTATCAACAGGCTCAAGTTGATCCGACAACAGTTACCTATATCGAAACCCACGCCACTGGAACTCCTATTGGTGATGCGTTGGAACTCAAAGCTATTAGTAAGGTTTTGGGGAATCAGCGTTCCCTAGATAATCCCTGTCGGGTTGGTTCAGTCAAAACCAATATTGGACATACAGAAGCAGTATCGGGTATGGCTGGTTTAATCAAAGTGATTCTCTCCCTCCAGCATCGTCAGCTTTTCCCTACACTTCATTTCCAGCAACCTCATCCTGCTATTAATTTTGAAACGTTAAGACTACAGGTACAACAACACCTCGAGTCATTACCCCCGACAACAAAACCCCTACTGATGGGAGTCAGTGCTTTTGGTTTTGGCGGGACGAATGCTCATGTAGTGCTAGAAGAAGCACCATCACCGCCTCCAATCTATCCTGTTACTACACCGTTTCATCTGCTTACTCTGTCTGCTCAAACCGAAACCGCCTTGCACACCCTTGTCAAAGGTTACCTAGTGTGGTTATCTCAAAACCCAGACGTGGATTTAGGCAATCTTTGTTACAGTGCGAATACTGCGCGATCAAATTTTTCCTACCGTCTCTTCACCATCGTTGCTTCCATCAACCAACTCCAAGATAATCTAGAACAATTTATTCAAGATAGGAATACCCCAGTAGTCCTAACTGGTACAGTAAACAAACGCCAGCGCAAAATTGATACCTTATCGGTGATTCAGGAGAGCTTGGCTATTACTGAATCTCAGGATATCTTTACTGTTGCTCGTAAAAATCGTTTATTGTGGCAGGAAATGTTAACTAAGTTAGGATGCCTATGGTTAGAAGGACATAAAGTTGACTGGAACTTAATTTATAGAGCCGAGTCTTATCAGTTAACTTCATTACCGAGTTATCCTTTTGAAAAACAGAGGTATTGGTTTGAATCGACGGTTAAAGCATCTAGTCCTTTGGACATAAAGCCTATTGCTTCTCAACTCTCTATTAATACGGATACTCTGAGTGCCTCTGAGAATGCCACCCTATTTCAACTCAGGCAAATTTGGCAAAATTTACTCAACAATAAAACTGTTCGAGCAGAAGATAACTTTTTTGAACTAGGTGGCAATTCATTCCTAGCCGCAAATCTATGTTTAGAAATTGAAAATATATTTGGTCAAAAAATATATCCGATCACAATTTTTGAATTTCCTACACTCGGAGGACTTGCCCAAGTTCTTCAACAGTCTCCACTACAAAATTCATCTTCTTTAACTATCATTCAACCACAAGGTAAAAGGGAAATATCTCCTCTAATCTCGATTAATTCAATGGGGCAAATGCGAAATTTAGCCGCCAATTTGTGGGAAAAATATCCATTAGTAAACCTAAATCTCTTCAGATTTTCCCAGGAAATGATTCAAAAAATATCATTATTGGAACCTCAGGATAAACTTCCGGCAATAGCAGAAACTATGGTGCAAGATTTGTGTCAGTCTACTCTCAAACCACCTTATCAGTTTATCTGTTTTTGTGGAGATGCTCATTTGACTTTAGAAGTTGTGAGGCAGTTGAGAAAATTAAACCAAGACGTTGCATTTATTATCTTGATTGATGGAATTTTGCGATCATACAAACCTCAATTATCTCATCGATATGAAGTTGTCCGTTTATTAGGTGTCAATTATCTTTTTGCCAAAAGCAAGAATTTATTTAAAAAGCATATTCTTAGAAAATTTTCATCATTTTCTCAGCAAAATTCAAGCCAGATACAGCAAAAAAGCAAATTTGGAGAATTTTATAGTGACTATTTAGTTTCTCGGAAGCAGTATATAGTCCAACCTTATCCTGAGCAGACTTATCTCCTCCTTTCCTTAGAATGGCAGAATGCAGATTTATCTCGACTGAAACAAGCGGCTGGAGAAAATTTAGAAATTTATCAAGTACCCGGACCTCATCATCATCTTTTTGATCAACCTTATATTAACGATCTGGCTAAACCAATTAACGAAATTTTAAAGGCTAGTACACTTCCGATTGAATCTAGCTAAGTAGGTGGGGACAATTAAAGTTAACGGCAGGGATCGTCATTCGTCATTCGTCATTCGTCCTTTGTAAGGGTTTGAGGCTTTTTAACATAACTTCATAAGGTTGAGTTTATTTCCACCAACCTACTTAGTAGGTTAGAAAGCAATAGATAGAATTGAATAAATGATTGGGGCAGTAATTCAAGGATTGATGAAACCCTCGATTGTATGACAGAATTACTATGGTATAATTCCACCCAGTCAGATGCATAATTATCGTAATTACTATCAAATTCTGGAGATTTCTCCTGGCGCAACCGAACAGGAGATCAAACAGGCTTATCGTCGCCTCGTGCGTCAATACCATCCAGATTTGCATCCCGATAATCCAGACGCCACGGAGCGGTTTAAGGTGATTTGTGAGGCGTATCAGGTGCTGTCGGATGAGGTAAGGCGGCGTCAGTATAACCAAGAGGTTCAACCTCAGTCTAATCCGCCTAAAAGGGAGTCAATGACGGCTCAAGATTTCTATGTGCGGGCGGTTAGTAAGGCGTTGGCTAAAAAGTATCAGGGGGTGGTTAAGGATTGTAATCAAGCGATTTCCATAAATCCTCAGTTTGTGGACGCCTACGTGGAACGGGGTGCCGCGTATTATAAACTAGGAAATGCGAGGGTAACACTACAAGATTGTAATCAGGCATTAAGGATTAATTCTCAGTTTGCCCCAGCTTATTATTACCAAGGGAGAGCGCGTTATCGACTGGGATATAGTCAGGCGGCGATTGATGCCTATACTCAAGCGATCGCGTATGATTCTACTCATGCTAAAGCTTACTATCAGCGCGGTTTAGCCCATAAAGATTTGAAGGAATTTGAAAGCGCGATCGCGGATTTTCACCAAGCGGCACAATTGTTACGTGAACAAGGAGATAAAACAGGATATCGGTTAGTTCAAGAAACCTTGAAAACGCTGAAGCAATCCCAAGGAAAATGGGGAGGGTTGAAGAAACGAAATCCGCTCCATTATCTCAAAGAATTACTGGGGGATATCCTGGCAACTCTCAAGTCCTTTTTACTGAATCCCATGGGGGGACTCTTACCCAGTTTTGCCCGTCTCGATGCTCAACGTGCTATGATGGTAGGATTCCTATTGGCGGCGATTTTTGATGCTTGTTTTGTCTGGGGTATTTATACAGGTTGGCGGGATGTGGTTTCTGTTTCCCTGATTCCGTTAATTGGCGTGGGTATGATGCCGTTTATCATTCTAGTCTTGATGAGTGCGATCGCGCGATTAATTCGGCGTCATCCTGGTAGTTTGGCGGGGGATAGTTTTCTGGCTGGGGCGACACTGATGCCATTAACCATTTTAGCGATCGCTAATGGGATTTCGTCCAATTTGCCGAGTCAACTTATGGTGATGATCACTGTATTCACTAGCTGCTACACGATTCTGACGCTGTATAGTGGTTGCACACAGATCGCGAATTTATCCGAAAAGACAGCCGCGTTATGGGTTCCGGTGATGGTTTTAGTCAGTGGCTGGATTTCCTATTGGGCGTTTATGGCGATGCTGGGAATGGTGTCTTTTTGAGGATGGGATTGGGAAACCGTCAAAAACCGACATTTGATAAAGTTTGTGTAAACGTCTAGACTCCCCTAAATAAAAGAGGAAATCCGGGAAATGATTCTAGACATTATCGCCAAACTAACTACAGCCGGACATTTGGGGCATAATTTCCAGTAATACTTTCATTATAGTTTAGTTGAGGTTATATAAAAAACTGATAAAGTTAAGTTAATCCGCTTGCTTTGCAAAACGTGATCACTCTACCATAGAAGACAGTACAGTTATCAGTATGATGCTTAAGAGGCTATGAAAAAAACAGTATTGGCAAGTTTAAGTTTGGTCTTAGGTTTAATCTTTGTTCCTGAGAATGTACAAGCCCTTACCTTGTATGGGGAAGACTTCTCTGGTCAAAACGGCAAAGGAGCAACAGGCGGAGCAGCTACAGACGTAGTTGGCGTGGATTGGTCGATTGAGTTGAATGATGCGGCTCTCTTTGACTCCAACGATTACTTCAGAGTCGAGGCTGAAGCCTTCACCGCTCGTGATACAAACGCGGGTTGTCCGAATGTAAGATGTACCTCTGGGGGTAATCTTAATCCCTTATTTCCAGCGTGGCTGAGTCCAGAAATCGATATTTCTGGATTTACGAACCTGGCGTTATCGTTGGATACTTTCGCCAGTGATGTCAGTTTTGAACACGAGGAAAACAGCCCGATTGGTGAAAAAGATTACTTTATTGTGTCCTATTTACTGGATGATGTTGAGTTTCTGGCGGCTGACTTAATTACCCAGTCTGGACTTTTCACGAATCAAACGGTGAATCAAGCGATCGGTGATGGTAGTACATTACAAGTGAAAGTGCAGCTTAACACGACTGCATCCACAGAGTTGTTGTCGTTTGATAACATTTTGGTCACAGGAGATCAAATCAATTCCTCTCAGTCTGTCCCTGAACCTGCGTCTATTATGGGTTTAATCGCACTTGCGGGTGTCGGTATAGCTTCCCGTAAACGCCAATCTGTAGGGGCGGGTTTAGGAACTAACCTATCAAAACCTAACCGATAACTTTCGTACAAAACCCGCCCTTCCACAGCCCTGTTGAAAAGGAAATCGCAGCTACACAAACCAAGTCCGCCTGCGCGGACTAAATTAATCGCGTTATCGTCAACCCAATCTGTAGGGGTGGGTTTAGGAACTAACATATCAAAACCTAACCGATAACTTTCGTGCAAAACTCGCCCTTCCACTGTTGAAAAGGAAATCGCAGCTACACAAACAAAGTCCGCCTGCGCGGACTAAATTAATCGCGTTATCGTCAACCCAATTTGTAGGGGCGGGTTTAGGAACTAACCTATCAAAACAGAACCGATAACTTTCGTGCAAAACCCGCCCTTCCACAGCCTGCGATCGCGTCTTCCCTGTCTGTTGTCTTAATAGTAGGATGGGTCAGCATTTGATCGGCTTATGAATTGGGCGCGTCTGGTGGTGGATTGGGTGGGGAAAGCGATAGCTGTTGCTTTAATGCTTCTGGCACATTTTCGGCTGTTTCTAATCCTCGCACGTTTTCCCATTGAGTATTTTCATTCCAGGTAATACCGTTGAGGTTGGCACCACCAAGGTATGCAAAACTGAGGTTGGCATCGCTAAGGTATGCAAAACTGAGGTTGGCATTGCCAAGGTATGCGCCCATGAGATTGGCGCTGCTAAGGTTGGCACTGCTGAGGTTAGCATACCTGAGTTTTGCCTCTCGAAGATTGGCATTGCTGAAGTTGGCATTGCTGAGGTTAGCACCAGGGAGTTCTGCGCCGTCGAGGTTGGCGTTGGTGAGGTTGGCGTCGATGAGTTCTGCATCGATGAGTTCCACACCCCTGAGATTAGCCCCAATGATGTTTGTGCCGCTGAGGTTAGCGAAGTTGAGGTTGGCATCACTGAGGTCTGCGCCACTGAGGTCTGCACCGATGAGGTTAGCGAAATTGAGGTTGACACGTCTGAGATTTACCTGCTTGAGATTGACGTTGCTAAGAAATAGATCAACTGTATTGACAAAAGTGTCAAGTTTAACGCTATTGCTATAACTAATAATGCGAAGTAATTGTTCTGGATCAAAAATATCTTCTTTACCACAAGGATTAAAGCTAATCTTACCCTTCAGTTCATCCCTGATCACAGAATAATCCTTCAATTCTAAAAGCAGAATCATCGCATTTAGTCCAGCATAAATATCCACCTCTCGCAATCCCATCAAACTACCATGCTTTCGCAATTGCAGCATCTTGTTCTGAGGCAGATTACTCGTAGGTTCTGCATCAATAAACTCCCCATTGCACCAATCGAGGTAGAATTCTTCCAAACGCTGAAATAATTGCAAAAATTCTTCCTGATTGACATCAAGCAACACTATCATATACTCGACTATTTCCCATGTCAGCCCCCCATAACCTAGTAAATCGTAGACTTCCTCAGCTAACTGCTCCCGGCTAACTAGAAAACCCCCACGTTTGCGGCGCGGTTCAACCCACTCTTTCAAGCTTTCAACTAACCGCTGGGCGCATAAAAACTCAGCAAAACTTTTATGGACAAATTCCACCGCTCCTTCCGTGGCGTCAGCAGCAGAAGCGGGTCGTAGATAAAACGCGGCTAGCGCATTTCTCAACGGATTATTATCACCAATGCGTTCTCGTGCCTTTTCTAACAATTTCCTGGCTTGATCATCTCCCTTGAGACGTTCCTCAATCATGGCAATTGAAGTCCACTCTCCACCCGATTGAGTGACACATAAGCCCGCTTCAGTGAGAATGCGCCGCAAATCGTCTGTCTCTTGTTCTGTAAGTTCCAGATTCAGTTCTTGAGAACGCTGCTGAGTTAGTACCCAATCTAAAGCCTTTTGATAAATTAACACTTTAGCACCAGCGCGGCTGGTTCCCTCAAACATTTCTAAGGATATTTCACCATCCCGATGCATCGCAGCTAAAAGGTAAAGTAATAGCGGTTCTCGCGCCAATTCCTTCACCCGTTCCGGGCAGTTTTCAGCCTGTAAAAATTCCCCCAATGCGTTAGCGTTATCCTCACCCACTAAATTTGACCATTTCTCCAACCATTGCTGCTGGAGTTGGTCATTCATTAGGGCAATTTCTACCCGTTCTAAATTTCCAGGGAGAAATCGTTCAATCCCATGTAATGCTAATTCTCTACCCGTGACTAAAAACCGATGTCCCAGTTGTGAATTTTGCTGACAACTGGTTTGAAAATTCCCCACCTGTTTGAGAAACTTTTCAATCCCGCCTGTAGTTCTCCCCTCCATTCGCAATTCATCAAATCCATCCAGGACGAATAAAAATCGGGTATTGCGGTCAGTTAACCAGCCGTTATCACTCTTAACAAAATCTGCCTTAACCGCAGCGCGGAGGGTATTTTCGATATTGTTTTCAAAAGCGTCAATATCCCGGAGTCGAATCAGAATCGGTGTCCAGATGGGATGAAAATGTTCTCGCACCCAATTAGCAAACATGCGACAAAAGACACTTTTTCCTCGTCCGGGTCCCGCTTGAATGAATAGGACTTGACCATTTTTATCCGGATTCGTAAGCTGTTCTTTTGCCCACTGTTCTAAATTAACCGGGTTTGCTTGTTTATCAACTTTGCCGTTTTTATCCACTAAATGGGCTTCCAGTGGCACATAGATATCCGGAAGCGTGAACATTTCACCCAATACTTTCCACTGGTTTTGTAACAGAGGATTACTGGTATTAGGAGATATTTGTTCCGTTAAATAGGATTCAATGCTGCTATATTTCTGGGTTGCTTGGGTTTCCCGTGCGGCGGTGCGGGTTAATTGTAGAGGTTGGGTGATCGTCTCTGATTCGTAGGAGAGTAGCTGATCAATAATCGGATAGATTCCCCAGGCTACCCATCCGGTTACAATGGGAATACTGTACTGATTTAATCCCGCTTGGTTTAAGTATTCTGATAATTGCTGATTTAACGCCTGTCCTAACCGGGATTCGGGAAAATAGGTTAAAGCGTCTTCAATTAGTTTTTGGTCAAGTTGAAGTTCTCCAAGCTGTTCAAGTTGCGACTTAGCCGCTTGATTCGATATCCCAGAACCGATTTTTTGCTGTAGCCAATCATTCTCACGCACCAATATATCGAAACTTTCGAGATAGGCTAAAGGAAACGCGATCGCAGCCCACTCTTCTAACTTTGTCGTTCCCTTCGCCTTATCACGATACAGGTTCACCCCTTTGCGAGCAAGCCCCACAAACGACAACCCAGCCGGGATCGCCGCCATAGGTGCGGCTGGCGTTCCCAATAAACCTAGCGCGATCGCTAATTCTAACCCCGCCTTAGAAACCTCTGCGCCAGCCTCGGCAATTTCTCCCGGTTTCCCTAATTCCCGGATATCAGTATTGAGAAGCTGCCAAACCTGCTTAATTTTTGTCATCGCTGATCAAGTATTAACCTCTCCCTTACAGGATAAATGATTCGGTTGGTTAATTGACTCGGATAAAGACCCCTACCCAAACCTCTCCCTAGCCCTCTCCTACAAGCAGGGGGTGACAAAGGCGGATTTGGTATAAGACGAACTGGATAGTACAGCAGCATTTAGGAGTCAAGACATTGCTGGCATTGGGATGTCCATAAGTTAAATAGCGTCTTGACCAAAACTTCATAAAGTTCTGACACTTTCTTTATGGAAACTTTACCAAAAACAAAACAAAAGTTTATAAAATAAAGTTGAATTAAATTTTACTCTGTCGAAAAAATATCGGATTCATATTGTTTTCAGAAACAGGGTTAACGCAATTTAATTGCCGCAAGAATTAATAGATAGGTGGGACGTTGCCTTCTTAGCATACATATCCAAGGGATAACCCAATATCAAACAATCACATTTGGAGCAAGTTGATGAATTACATTTTTGGCACAGTTGGTGATGATTGGCTAGAAGGCACATCCAGTGATGATGTCATTTATGGAGGTGAAGGAACCAATCAGATTATAGCGAGATATGGCAATAATGAAATTTACGGCGGTTCGGCGGCTGATTGGATTACGGCTGGGGATGGCAATGACACGATTTATGCCAACGAAGGGGAAAATATAATTGATGCTGGAGGCGGCGATAACCTGATTTATGGGGGTTCGGCGGCTGATACAATTACCACGGGATCGGGTGATGATATTATTTACGCGGGTGAAGGGGTAAACACGATTAATACTGGAGATGGAAATGACATTATTTACAGTGGTTCAGGTGATGATTTAATTAATGCAGGTAGAGGTCAAAATCAAATCTGGCTGGGCGGTGGACAGGATACCATTAGCTTAGAAATGTGGGGATCTAGTGAGATTAATAACTTTAACCCCTATCAAGACCAAATTGACTTGGGACTCTCCGATCTACGCGGCGTAGTTTTGATAGGACTTGGCAATGATACAATGATCGGTTTAGGTAATCATTCGATTATGGCAACGCTGCATAATGTTGATGTTCAGACTGTGGCGGCTCATTCAACTGATATTTTTGGCGCAGAACTTACTCTGTTTTCCAGTTAAGCCTGTCCAGCGATCATCGGTCATCATACCAAATCCGGGTTCCGGGTTGACAGCCCCTTTTTATGCCAACCGCAAAAACATTGTAGAGACGTTGCAGTAGAGACGTTGCATGCAGCGTCTCTACTGGTATATCTTGACATCTACAAAAATTAGGATATGAATCGGACATCTCGCGATCGCGCCCAATGACGCCCCAATGACGCCCCAATGACGCCAAGTGGTACTCAAGAAACCCAAGCGTGAGAGATCGCTGGGTGGAAGTAGGTTGCATGTACACTCTTCATTCAGATTAGCGCATTACGCTTCTTACGGTGCAGCAATTTCAACTAGCTTTGTGAGCAGATGCATCATCAGGATGATGCAAATGAGTTTACCACATTGATGTTGGGGGAGTCCAGTGTATCCCAACGCGCTCATCATAGATTACAGCGTGGGTCTTATTGCTCCCCCTTTCCCCCCACGATTAGATAAAATCTAGACAAGCTGGATGCAAACACGGATTCCAGCCAACTCCTTTAAGATTTATTAAAGATGATGAAACCTAAATTAGTCATAACCGCTATTTTGGCAACGAGCGCGATCGCAACAGGTGTGATGCTAGGTTCAGCTAGTTCCGCCCAATCCTGTAGCTATAGCAAGTATGAGTCCTCTCACCGAAAAGAAGCCCAGCTAGACTGGTTGCGATCGCCTTGGGCTATCGTGATCACCTTACCTGGAATCGCCTTGGCAACAGCCCTGTCTAGAGGTGGGCGTTCCTACGACAGTTAATCCGGGACATATCGCGTGTAGACGACAACAACTTAACTCGCTCCTAAACCATTATCCCAGACCTTACCCATTTTCTGATACTCCCGCTTAGTTCCCTGGAGTAGAGGGGACATGGTCACGGGACATTGTAATATTCCCTCCACAATTTGACAGGAATTATCGCGGTTGTAGGGGCGAGTCGCTGCATATCCTAGGCAGTGTGAGAAGTAACCTATCTCGACTCGCCCTTTTCTAACGGTATGTGGTTTCTGATAATTACCGATACCCAGCGCAGGGCGAGCCGATCGCATTAAGGGCTGAGCGGTGTGAATTGAATGCGGCGGCTCGCCCCTACCATTGTCTTTATGTAGGGCTTGCTGCATGAATATGGTGCGCATGGAGGACTTCTGTCGCTGACTGATAACGTTGCTTAACTTTTTTATCGTACAGTTTTGAGACTATCAATTTTCCGCATAAACAAGTCGCTGAAGATACTAATTACAGGACGCTTGCGGACTTTAATATTAGCGCTGATTGACATCCCCGATTGTAAGGGAATTTCTTTTCCATTGACAGATATGGTTTGTCTATCCATGCGAATTTCCGCTGGGAAACGATAGAACGGGTAGACTTCATTGGGCGGTAAAGCATCAGAACCAATCTGGACTAAATTGCCTTTGACATCCCCAAATTCGCTATAGGGGAAGGAATCAACCCTGACATCCACGGACATTCCTTCATTGACAAAACCAATGTCTTGGTTAGTGATATAAACTTTGGCAACGAGTGTGTCATTCGGGACAATTTTCAGCACGGGCTCACTGGTGTTTGCCACAAATTCAGGACTGGCTTGCAGGTCAAACACTATGCCACTTTCAGGTGCATGTAATTCCTGATTGGTTAACGTTACCTGGATTTGGCTGAGTTGACTCTCGATTTCTTGGAGACGTTTTTGGTTTTCAACAATAATTTTGGTGAGTTGGCTGTCAATTTCGGCAATCCGTTGTTCGTTTTGAGCAATTTGCGTTCGCAGTTCTTCTTCCGATAGCGCCATGGTGTTCTGTTTGCGTTCCTGGGCTTGCTCGATCGCTTTCTCTAACCGTTCCTGTTCTTTCTGGAGACGGGCTACTTCGGCGGCGCTGCTGTCGGTGTCTTGTTTCTGACGCAGATACTGGAGTTCGCCGAATGCTCCTTCTCGCCACAGCTTTTCTAGGCGATCGGTAATTTGTCGGTTAAAGGCTAACACTTGTTCAGCATCGGCAAGTTGGATTTGGGTTTGAGTGAGTTGTCGGTTGACTTGTTCGACTTCTAAATCCGCTGCCGCGACACGAGAGTTATACTCGTTTTGGCTTGCCTGTAAACGTTGCTGTTGTGGCAGAGTTAAACCGGTAGGATTTCCCGTGAGTTGGGCTTGATAGTACCGATTTTCTGCCACTAAAGCAGCCCGATTTTTGGTAAGTGAGGCAATTTGGGGCGGGAGTTTCTCTGGCAGATTTTCGGGGTCAATGGGAACGGCTTTGCCCGTCATCTGAGCCTGATAAAATTGATTTTCTTGCATCAAAGCGGCGCGAATTTGCTGGAGCGATTTAAATTGAGCTTGAGCCGCTGTTTGGTCAAAGGTGAGCAGGGTATCCCCTTTTTCGACGCGATCGCCTTCTTCAACCTCCACCGATTTAACCACCCCACCTTGAGGGGCTTGGACTTCCTTGACGGCGGCTTTGGGTTCGAGTTTGCCTTGGGCAGGAATAGCTTCTTCAATTTTCGCGAAACACGCCCAGGTGACGCTTAATGTCGTCACCCCAATAATCGCTACCACAATCATTCGGGGCCACAGGGGAGATTGTTGCAGGATAACGGGTTGATCAAATTCTGGGGGTTGATTGTTTCGACGGGTGGTTCCGGCTTTGGTTGATGTTTTCACCGACTGTGCGGGCGATCGCGTGGCAAGGGGTTGGCTGGATGATCCGTTGCGTTGATTCATGATATAATTAGTCCTTCCTCATTGGTCATTGGTCATTGGTCATCAAGTCATCTGTTTAAAGTCAAACAACTTTTGTCATCTTGAGGGCTTGGAAAAAACAAAGGACGAATGACAAAGGACAAATGACCATCAAAGTTGAGCATCTTGCTGTTGATAGAGGCAGTAGTAGCGCCCTTGCAGTGCCATCAGTTCGTCATGGGTTCCTTGTTCAACGACTGATCCTTTATCCATCATTAAAATGATGTCGCTGTTGCGAATGGTAGTTAAACGGTGGGTAATGAAAAAGACAGTGCGTCCTTTGAAGGCTTCAATTAAATTTAAACAAACTTGCCGTTCGGTGTCATAGTCAAGGGCGCTGGTGGCTTCGTCTAGAATTAAAAGTCGCGGATTTTGCAGTACCGTGCGGGCAATGGCAATTCGCTGGCGTTGTCCTCCTGATAGGGATGATCCCCGCTCCCCGACTCTTGTATTGTAACCACTGGACAACCCCATAATAAAATCATGAGCGGCGGCGACTTTAGCGGCGGCAATAATTTCCTCGGCGCTAGCATCAGGATTGGTCAGAGCAATATTATCTTGTACCGTACCATCAAACAGCAGACTATCTTGGGGTACAATTCCTACCTGACGACGTAGAGAATAGAGTTCAACTTTGGAGATATCGTAGTTGTCGATTAGAATTCTCCCGGAATCAACATCATAGAGACGGGGTAAAAGTTTCATTAACGTACTCTTACCCGAACCACTTTGACCGACAATCCCGACAAATACGCCAGCCGGAAAATGCAGGTTAATATTGGTTAATTGCCAAGGACCACTCGTGCCAAAGCGGAAGGAGAGATTTTCATACTCCACTTCCCCTTTAATCGCAGGCATGGGAATATTTAAGCGATCCGCCTCATCCGCTTCTTGGGGGCTATCTACAATATCACTCAACCGTTCTAAAGATAGCGCCGTTTCTTGGAAATTCTGCCACAGTTGGGCTAATCGGAGTAAGGGACTGGTAACATAGCCGGAAATAATCCGGAACGCGATTAATTGCCCTAGGGTTAATTGTCCATCTAAAACCAGATAAGCACCCACCCACAGCACTAACAACGCCGAGAGTTTATTCAAGAAATTACTCGCTGAACCCGCCGTTGTCGAGGTAAGCACCGTCTTGAACCCCGCCGATACATACCGGGCATAGCGTTCCTGCCATTGCCAGCGCGTTCGCAACTCGATGTTTTGCGCTTTTACCGTTTGAATCCCAGACATGACTTCGACTAAATAGGATTGCGTCTGGGCGTTCCGTTCAGCTTTAACCCGCAGTTGGCGACGGACAATCGGTGACACAATGACGGTTAACAACACAAACAGGGGAATAATCCCCAAGGAGACAATGGTTAGCACCCAGCTATAAATAAACATGACCACGATGTACAACACGGAAAACACCGCATCTAACACCACCGTCAACGCCGTTCCGGTGAGAAACTGACGAATATTTTCCAACTCATTAATTCGACTCGCCAGTTCCCCCACGGGACGCTTTTCAAAATAGCGCAACGGTAAGCGGACTAAGTGGTCAATAATCTCCGACCCCAGATGCATATCAATCCGGTTCGTCGTATCCACAAATAGATACGTGCGGAAACTGGTTAATAGCGCCTCAAAAACGGCAATAATCACCAGGAAAAACCCCAGTACATGCAGCGTATCAATACTGTTCTGTACGATCACCTTATCGATGATCACTTGGATCATCAACGGATTCGCCAGTCCAAATAGCTGCACAAAAAACGAGGCGATAAACACCAAAATTAAGACGCGGCGATAGCGTACCAGAGACGGGAGAAACCATTGCAAGCCAAACCGTTGTTGCGGCGTGTGCTTTGTCCGTTGTACCAGCAGCACCGGGATCGCTTCCGGTGACTGCCCGTCTTCGCTTCTCGGTAAACTATCCAGTAAATCAGCAGGTTTGCGGCGGACAATCCCCAATTCTGGCACGCCCAGCAGCAATTCCCGGGGCTTGGCTTCATAGAGAACGGCAAAGCCTTCATACCAAGGAACCAGGGCGGGGGTTTGCAGGCGACTAATCGATTGGGGCGGTACATTTACCAATTGGGCATGTAAACCGATTAAATCCGCCACCGCCCCACACAGGGGTAACGACAGCCCCCCGGTGCGCTGCATCTGTTCATTAAGTACCCGACGAATCACATCGCGGCGAAAGGGCATTTCTAAATACTTACTCAGCATTTGGAAACAGGCTAGGGTACCATCGAGGAGTCCTTTCCCTCGGACATGGGGATATTTGCGGCGTTGGTCAGAGGTTTGATCTACGTCCTCTGTGGCTTCTGGCGGTTTATCAGGGGCATAGGGGATACTCTCGTTGCCATTGTTATCATCCAGCCAAGGGTCATCGTCGGTGGTTAGGGGGGTTTGTTCGCCAACTACTGTCACTGGGGTAGTGGGAGGTTCGGTTTCAGGTTCCCCGACTAAATCCGATTCGCGAAACCCGACAATCCGGGCGGGGGTAGATCCTTGGATGTCCAATCCCTGAGAAATTGCCTCTGGCGTCAGCCGACTTCCCACGAGAAAATCTTTGACGACACTCCCGCCACTGACAAACCACACCCGATCTGGCGTCAGCAGTTCCGTGGCGTCAGTCATGGGATAGAGGTAACGCACCTCGGCATCTGGGTAAGCGTTTTTTGCCAGTTCTTTGAGATTCATAATCCCACTGGCTTGGCGTACCAACTCCGCGCCAATTAACTCGAAGGCTTCGATGACACTGCACTGGTTTTGGAACGCGGCGGTAGCGGTGGGTTCCTGTGCCATCAGCGCTAAAAACTGACCCGTGGGGATGGTTAAGCAGACTGCCTCTGTTGATGCGATCGCGGTTTCACAAGGGATACCCCGTATCACACTCACCCAACCCAGAATCGCGCCCGGTTTCAACAAGTCTAGGGTGACAGGTTTTTGCGTGGTTTGTTCGTAGCTTAAAAGACGCGCCTTTCCCTCATAGAGAATCGAGATTTGAGAGGGCATTTTGTCTCGCACCAGGATCGGTTGACCCATGCGATAGCGCAACAGTTGACTTTTTCCCGCCAACTTGTTTAGCGTCGAGGCTTCAAGTTGATTGAAGGGAACTATATCCGCCAGAAAATCCTGAATCGTCGTTTTTGTGTAGGTCATGGGCAAGCCTCAGGGAATAGCATTGTTCCAGACGTGCCATGGCACGTCTGGACAGGGTTTAAGATTGAACGGGTGTACCTAAGGATATTTGTTGTCGCAGTTGTTCTTTTAACCAGGTGGTAAACATTTCATCTAGGAGTCGCTGACGCATCGGATCATCTAGTTGCACGGGTAAAAACTTTTCTAAACGAATGACGATAAACCAGTCCCCCAAGCGGGTGGGGGGCAAAAGTTGACCCGGTTGGCTAACGGTTAACATTTGCGCCAAGGTGGGGTGGGGTGTACTCAGTTCAACGGGTCCGACTAATCCGCCTGTTTGCGCCTCTGGTCCTTGGGAATAATCCCTGGCGAGTTCATTAAATGACTGTTCTCCTTCTTGGATACGAAAATAGAGTTCTTGGGCAATCGCCGCCTCCTTTGTCCGAATCAGGGAATAAATGACCCGATCTAACCGTCCTTTGCGCTTGAGGAAATAGGACTCAATTTTATGTCCCCAAGTCGCCTGTTTAAATTTTTCCAGCTTCAGTCCCCGAACCGCTAATTCTTCAACTTGTTCTAAGGTTAAGTCTTGGCGATCGCGCCACGCTTGACGCTCTTCCTGGGAAGTTAGCTGATTTTTAGTATAGAACTGCTCGCAGGCAGCATTTTTTTCTTCGTCGGTACAATCTAGGGTGGCAATGGCTTGATCAATAATGATTTCTCGCAATAACTGAGGGAGTAATTGATATTTGGCTAACAGGGGAATTACTTCTTCAGCCGTGATGGTTTGGTCGCCAACCTTTAAAATGGCAGTCATCGTGGTGAGAAGCCTCTCAATGTAGTGTTTTCAATAGGTAATGGACTGGGCGATTTCCAAGATAACATCTTGCTTCAACTCAGCGTTATACTCTAGCACCACGATGAATTAAAAGTTTATGAAAGTTAAGATTTTTCCTTGGGGCGAGAATTTTGTTAATTTTTTTGTGCAACAGTAATAATTCGTCATTTGTCATTGCCCTACTCGTTCCCGAAAAGAAGCAAGCTACGTCCTTCGTAAGGGTTTGAAGCTTGTTAACATTTCTTAGTACAGTGTACAGAATTTAGGGCGACAGCGATACAAGTGTGAATATCGGCATTGGTTTTAATCGCTCCCGGTGTAATATGAGTCGCACAGGCGAAATATCCGCGATCGCGCCGACTAAATTTTGCTGTAGAATCCAGTTAAGCTCAGGATTCCCCTCATTCACCCAGATCCAATCGGCTTGACTCTCCAAACTATCAAAACACCCGAAAGCTGAGAACCCCTGCGCTCTCTTCCAGGGGATGAAAGCAACTTAGGGCTTTAGCCTGTGGAAAACGGAAATTTGTCGAGATCAGGTATTGACGCGAGCCACAACAGCTTGCTATGGTGTGCGGTAATAGGCATCTCGTTAACGTTTCATAAAAAGCCCTCAGCTATGCTCAACTACAACAACTACTTTTATTTTTGGTTTACGGAGGTTCACCGGAGGTGAGCAGAGTTCCTCATGGAACCTCCCCGGTGGACCGCAGAGCGAAAGCTGCGGTCTTTTTGTTTTTTAAGGAGTATCTGATGACAACCTACCTGAGTAACTGGTTTACCTTGTTTTACTTTTTTTGGTTCGGAAGCGGTTCCGGGTAGGTGATGCTGCGTTTAATTTTCTCAGAACCCGGAACCCACAAGGAACCGGGTTTTTTGTTGTTCACTCGTTGTTTAAAGGAATTAGTCTGATGTTGAATGCTACACTTGCCACTCAATCTGATCACCAAACCCTGGTTCATCTTTCGGATCGTATCACTTTCGGCGGTGAGGAACTGGTGATTATTGCCGGTCCTTGTACGGTTGAGAGTCGATCGCAGATGGAAACGGTGGCGACGCAACTGCAACGCGCCCCGGTTCAGGCGTTACGCGGCGGTGCTTTCAAACCCCGCACGTCTCCTTACTCGTTCCAAGGTTTAGGGGTAGAGGGATTACAGATATTATCCCAAGTGCGATCGCGTCATCAGATTCCCGTGGTGACGGAAGTCATGTCCATTACCCAAATCGAGTTAGTGGCTGCCTATGCTGATATGCTTCAGGTGGGCAGTCGTAATATGCAAAACTTTGATTTACTCAAAGCCTTGGGTCAAGTTGATCAACCGATTTTGCTGAAGCGGGGATTAGCGGCGACTATAGAAGAATTCGTCATGGCAGCCGAGTATATTCTTAGTCATGGGAATTCTCAGGTGGTGTTGTGCGAACGGGGGATTCGTAGTTTCGATACCTATACCCGGAATGTCTTAGACTTAGGAGCAGTTGTGGCACTCAAGCAGATGACCTCATTGCCTGTGATTGTAGATCCCTCCCATGCCACGGGTAAACGGGAATTAATTCCCGCCTTGGCGAAAGCGGCTGTCGCCGTGGGTGCGGATGGATTAATTATTGAGTGTCATCCAGAACCAGAAAAATCTGTATCTGATGCCCGTCAAGCCTTATCGTTAGACGATATGGTGCAGTTGGTTCACAGCTTACACCCTGTCGCCGCCGCCGTCGGGCGAAAAATCCCAGCCAGTTTAGCGGCTGTGTCAGCTTGAGGTTTAATTTTTGTGATCGCGTAAACCAAATAGGGTTCTATTTTTTAAGTTGATTTTTGCGAACGTCTCATCCCGGAATTAGTTCCGGGATGTTGTTGTTTTGTCGAATCAATTCGGTTGTCGCGGGTGGTTGAGTAGGATGATCCCACCTTGCTTAAGGTATTGCTACTCTTGGTTTACTTGACTGGCATATCTCCTAAAATTTCTGATCCAGACTAGAATGTAGTTTTGGCATCTCTAAAGATAACAATCAAATCCATCATCTTTCCACATCCCTACGGTGAATCTTCCCACCTACTTACAATTTTTCCAAATAGGTTAATAAATCAGCCATTTCCTGAGGACTCGGCTGGAACTTGGGCATCGGCGGGGTTTGACCACTAATCACCTGTTCAATCAGACCATTTGCGGATCTGTGTTTAGAAATATGCTGTAAGCTAGGTCCGACCTTGCCATCGGCGTGCATACCGTGACAATCCGCACAATTAATCTCAAAAATAGCTTGCCCTCGAACTGGATCACCGTTGAGAGACAAAACTTTCTGGATATAGGGATCTGAAACTTGCAGCACCTGAAATCCGAAGATGCCGATGCCGATCACGAACAGTAGGGCGATTACCACCATGGTAATCCGCCGAACTAGGACTTGAGGTTGGTCAAGCTGGTTCTCCAAGGGATCTCCTGCCAAGTTGAGAATTTTTGAACAAAGTTGAACTGGACTCACACTGCAACAGAGGTAGAGTTACCCAGGAGGATATTAGTGTAACAGATTAGAAAGAAGTATGTCGATTCATAAACATAGCTTAAAATTTATGGACTGAGTAAGCAAGCTGGAATCATGAATGTAGTGTAGCCAGCAGTAGGGAAGCGGTTGACGCCCAAATCTTACTAGTAGTGAGTAGCGATTGGGTCATCTCAGCTAGTAGGATGAGAAACAAGCAAAAAAACTTAGTATTTGGAGAACGATCATGGTTGAACCATTGCTGTCGGGAATTGTTCTAGGCTTAATCCCTGTTACCCTGGCTGGGTTATTTGTCGCGGCGTACCTACAATATAAGCGGGGGAACCAATTGGAATTGTAGAAATTGACATCCTCCCCACCCTGCTTACGCGCTCCGCTCGGGTGGGGATTCCCATCATCACTGACGGGATTTCCTGGCTCTACGAGTAACCTTACTTTTTGGAGTTTCCCCCTCCAAGTAGTGGGTCATCTCATCCCCAGGCGTTACTTTCCGAGCGCCCATCGGTAGTTGAGCTAAGCCCTGCAACGCTTTCATCAAAATATTAATCGCTGCATTCGTATCTCGGCAATCAACATACCCACGGCGGAGGACATTTATGGGTACGAGTGGACAAAGTTTTCTTAATTTCTTGCCCACAGTTGGAACAATCTTGGGATGTGTAATGAGGTGCAACAGCAATCACTGGCACGTCTGGAAGCTGGGGGAGATATTAGCTGTTCAGTTATTTCTGCTTTCTTGCACTAGGGATTGTAAAATACCCTCGATTGCAGCGAAGGGTCAAAACTTCCCCTGGAGGCGGTAAAACACTAAGGCGGTGTTGCCGTAGACTTTCTGGCGACAAATTTCCAGTGTAGAGACGCAGCTAGCTACGTCTGTAGAGTCATAATTTTCTTTTACCTTGCCAGCTTCCTCCTTCTCTTCTGCCTTGTGCCTTGTGCCTTGTGCCTTCAAAAGTTGCGGTGTCCAGTGGTTGGGTCCATATTCCACCGCTAATTCACCCTGATCAGCCAGGAGTTGATAATGCGCGATCGCGTCTAGAACCGGATTGTACAAATCACTGGCGTAGGGGGGATCAAAATAAATCCGGTCAAATTGCTGATCAGCTAGCGTTTTTAATCGTCCCACCACATCTCCTCGTATTACCTGAAAGGTTTGCTCCGGTTGAGCCACTTGCCGCCAATTTTGTTGCATAATGGAGCAGGCTTTGCCTTTTATGTCAATACCTACCACTAAAGATGCACCGCGACAGAGTGCTTCAGCCCCCATCGCGCCTGTACCTGCACAGAGATCCAGCCAACGACATTGTGCGATCGCACCTTGCCAGATGTTAAATACCGCCTCCCGTACCCGTGCTGGTGTCGGGCGGGTTTCTAGTCCTGGTAAAGTTTTTAGCTGTCGGTTGCCATAAATTCTCATGAATCATACCAAATCCGTTAACATCGGTTGTGTATACTATTAAGCTGATGTGCAGTTAAATGGAGTATTACCTGTTCCTCGTTCTCTGTTGCCTTTGAAAATACTATAAATTACTTATGCAATCTTACGAAATAGAAGCTCCTCCTTGGTGGGTACAACGCTGGATCGACCTACTCAACTCCTATCGCTTTAAAAAGCGTTTGGAACGCGCCCGCAAATACGCCAAGGAAGGCAATGTCCTCAGCATTGAATTTGAAGGTCCTCAGGTATTAGCACGGGTACAAGGAACAGAACCAGAACCCTATCAAGTTTCCCTATCGATTGATCCATTTACCGAAGAAGACTGGGGTTATGTAGTGGAAACGATGGCGCAAGAAGCTATTTATTCGGCTCAATTATTAGCTGGGGAAATGCCGGAAAATATTGAGCAAGTGTTCACCGCTAATGGGTTGAGCCTATTTCCCTTCACGCTTTCAGATATTCACTCAAAATGCAGTTGTCCTGATCCCCAGAACCCCTGTAAACATATTGGTGCAATTTACTATCAATTAGGCGATCGCTTTAGTGAAGATCCCTTTGTCTTATTCCAGTTACGAGGACGTACTAAAGCACAAATTCTGGATGATTTGCGTCATTTACGGAGTACGGGGAGTGTAGAACTAAAACATGATAAAAAAGCAGAGGTTGAGTCCCAATCCAGTCAATCCGCCGTTACATCCAGTCGATTAGAGAACCAGCAAAATGAGGGAGAAGCAGCCGTTGATACTCCAGTTAAACTTGAGCAATTTTGGCAATACGAAAAACCGCTTGATCCCTCTCTGGTTGTCATTACTCCTCCTCCAGACAATCGTACTGTATTGGATGTCTTAGGGACAATCCCCTTAGCAGCAGCTGATAGTCGTGTGATGCAATATTTTCGGGAAGTTTATCAACGGGTTAGTCAACATGCAATGATGTCCGCCCTGAATCGGAAAACCTAATATAAGAAGGCTCCAGGGCAGATAGATACACTTGTTTGGGTTCTAATCTGCAAGCCACAGCCTCGGCTATTTTTTAGCACGAACAGGTCATAGTAAGGCAGAGATCAAGTCTTATGTTGAAACCACATTTAACTATGACTTAAATCAAACGATAGAGCAGATTACACCTGCAACAGTTTCTTGTCAGGGTTCTATTCCTCAGGCAATGAGCGCTTTTCTAGAATCAACTGACTTTGAAGATGCCATTCGTAATGCTATTTTTATCGGCGGGGATAGTGATACGCTTGCTTGTATTACAGGTGGAATGGCTCAAGCCTTTTATGGCTGTGTCCCCCAGGCAATAGCTCAACAAACATTAACGATTCTTGATCAGCGTCTAGGCGCGATCGCCGATCAGTTTAGTTTAAAGTATTCAATTTCATAAATTGCACCAATCGCCAGCCAATCGGTTTTTGACTCCTCGTGCAATATCTGAATAGAACACCAGTTCAGTCGTCTCATCTTTAATCTATTCTTCTCGAAAAAATTACAACTACTTCAATGACTTCCCAGCGCGACGCTGATTGCAGCGTTTGCGTAAATTATCATAGAATATTAACTGTATTACTTGTTTTACATTGTCTTACAGCTTTGAGTGCCTTTCAGACTGCAACCTGAAAGAGAGAAACCACTCATCACCGACTGAGAGCAAGTTGCCATTGTGTAACAGCAAGTCAGAACCCTTACTCCTTGCTGAGTAGATTGTCACGCTTTGTAGGGGAGCATCTATCTGAACGATTTAAGATGAGAGATGATCATGCAGCAGTCAGATCAAGGCGGTAAGGGGGATCAATCCCCAGATGTGCTGTCACCCGAACAAGCGTGGAAACTTTTGACAGCCCTAGCGGGTAAAGAGCGCATGTTGCAGGATCGAGGCGCACAGAAGGTTGTACCCCTATTATGTGAATGGCTGGGATATCTGTCGTTAGGCATAGAGTTAGTCGGGCGATACTTAGCCAAACACCCCGATATGTCTTTAACTGATATGCTCAAACGGCTGGAAGCGCGACATCCTGATACAGCAAGCCAGCCGCCAAGCCAACCGACACTCCAATGGGGAATCAACACCATCTTGGAATGGATCTGGAGAGAACTCAATCCCCTAACCCAGCAGGTTGGTCAACTTTTGAGCTTATTTGCCCCAACCCTCTGGCGTTGGCAATGGTTAGACTATGCCAGTGATTTCTTGCATTGGAGACAGGCAGATCTCGACCAAGCCCAAACTCAACTGTATCAGTGGCGTTTAATTGAGTCAGTGGCAAATCGCCGGGGTTGCTACACAGTTGAGCCCTTAATTCGGGAGTTTTTTCGCAAAAAACTGGAGACATTGGATGCACCCACCGTCTTTGTATCTCACCCTCCTTTTCCGTTCCCACCCCAGGCGTCGTCCAAGCCGATTTCCCAGCCACCTCAACCGGATACTCACTCTTCTTTGCCAAAGCAAATTTCCCATGACGATTCAGCCCCGCAGACGCCACCTCCTAGAGAATGGTCTTCATTTCTCTCTCCTTATCCTGACGTCCCTGGGTCTGGTGAAGATTGCTTGATTGAGCAGCACCTCTATTTTCCGATTACGAATTCCACCTGTTCGTGTCAACGAGACAACTCTCACATTGCTCATTCAGGAGTTTCCCAAAAAAGCAAGAATAAAGCACCACCCTTAAGAAAACTTCAGGCTAATGACTTCAGGCAGGCTTTTACCGCTATTCTTATCGAACTGGTTCAGCAAATTCCTGATTGTCCTACCCCAGAGCAGATAACGTTTTTGGATGAGATCCTGCCTCACATTCAAGAAATAGCCCACACCCTAGAATCAGCCGTAAGGGATGAAGATTTACTCTGCTTATTTGACAGTTTGGGCAAATTCTATAAAGGTCAAGGATTAACGGATTTACTTTGGCTATTTGATCGCTTAGGTAGATTTTATCAGCATCAGGGAGTGGGCAATCAGGCAGAATCCTGGTTTCGGCGGTGCGTATCTATCGCCCAAGCTGCTTTTGGTGAGGAACATCTTGATGTTGCCACTAGCTTGAATAATTTGGCAGGACTCTACTATACTCAAGGTCGCTACAGTGAAGCTGAACCCCTTTATTTGCAAGCCTTAGAGGTGAGAAAATATCTGTTAGGTAATCATCATCTTGATGTTGCCACCAGCTTGAATAATCTGGCAGGACTTTACTATGCTCAAGGTCGCTACAGTGAAGCTGAACCCCTTTATCTGCAAGTTTTAGAGGTGAGAAAACGTCTTTTAGGCAATTGTCATCTTAATGTTGCCAGTAGCCTCAACAATTTGGGATTATTGTACTATGCTCAAGGTCACTACAGTAAAGCTGAACCCCTTTACTTGCAAGCCTTAGAGATGAGAAAGTCTCTCTTAGGCAATTGCCATCCGGCTGTGGCGACTAGCATTAACAATTTAGCCGGACTCTACAATTCTCAAAAACGCTACAGAGATGCAGAATCGCTATTAGTTCAGGCATTAAGTTTGAGTGAACAGCACTTAGGACGCGAGCATCCTAATACGGCTATTTTTCGCAAAAATTTATCCATTCTCCGCACTTATAAGAAGACTAATCGTAGCTGGTGGCAGTGGTTATGGCAGGTGATTCAACCTCAACCCTGATACTGGAGATCATCGGGTACGGCATTGCCGTACCCCTACCATAGCTGAGGGATAATTGATTGGGTAGGGACACGATACTATCGTGTCCTGATATAGCAGTAGATACATCGATTAGGACTTTCGGCACCATTGTAGAGACGTTGCCTGCAACGTCTAGCTATGGCGGTTGCTATATATAGCTCCCTCAGCCATTAAACCGCAGACACTTTTAAGCTACTCGGTTCTCCCAGTTTTCCTTCTAAAACCACACCCCGTTGATTAGTGTGGAGATGGCGCAGAATTTTATAAATGGCTTCTATTTGGTCAGTCGCTCCCGCTTTCTGGGCTAACTGTGATAAAGACATCGATTCTCCTTGATCTTGCAACACCTGAATGACCCGTTTCTGTAAATCCAAAATTGCAGAGGCGGCTTTTTTCCCGGCTTCTACTCCAGGTTGATGGTAAGCGTTGATATTTACCAGGGAGGCGTACAATCCTACAGCCCGATCATATAAAGCAATCAGCGCTCCAACCGTGCGAGGATTAACGTGGGGAATTGTTACGGTAATCGAATCTCGTTGATTGTCATACAAGGCTTTTCGGGTTCCCTGTAATAAACCGGATAAATAGTCACCGGACGTTACCCCGGCTTCTACCTCTGGGGAGTGTCCCTCGCGATCGCGCAACACTTCAATAAAGGTGACAAAGAAATTGGGAACCCCTTCGCGCAACTGCTGTACGTAGGCATGTTGATCGGTTGTGCCTTTATTGCCGTAAACGGCGATTCCCTGATGTACAGTATTACCATCGAGGTCTTTTTCCTTACCCAAGGATTCCATAACTAACTGCTGGAGGTATCGAGAAAATAGCAGCAGGCTATCTTTGTAAGGTAAAACCACCATATCTTTTTCACCCTGACCATTCCCCGAAAAATACCAGGAAAGTGCCAGCAACGCCGCCGGGTTTTCTTGGAGATTGTGGACACGGGTGACACTATCCATTTCCTTGGCACCTGCCAGCATCTGGCGGATATCAATTCCTTGCAGTGCGGCGGGTAACAGTCCCACGGCTGACATTTCTGACGTGCGTCCTCCTACCCAGTCATACATAGGAAACGTCGCCAGCCACCCTTCGGATTTCGCCAGTTGCTCTAAATTACTATCTTCACCCGTAATCGCCACGGTATGGGCAGCAAAGTCTAATTTCTGGGATTCGTAAGCTTTTTTTGCCTCAATCATGCCATTGCGGGTTTCCGGCGTTCCTCCAGACTTAGAAATTACCAAGACGAGTGTGTTAGCCAGACGATCTTGCAGTTTAGCAATAGTGGCATCAATCCCTGCCGGATCAGTGTTATCTATAAAATGAATCGCCAAGGGCGGGACGTTAGGGGCAAGGGCATCAGCGACAAACTCAGGACCTAATGCTGAACCGCCAATGCCAATGGAAAGAATATCAGTGAATCTAGATGAACCTGGGGGATGGATATCACCACTATGGACTTTAGCAGTAAAGGATTCAATTTTCTCTAACGTGGTGAGGATATCTTGGCGCAGTTCGGGAGTTGGCGCTATGTCAGGATCTCGTAACCAATAGTGACCCACCATCCGATTTTCATCAGGATTAGCGATCGCGCCCCCCTCCAATGCCTCCATATCCTGAAATGCCTTCTCAAACTTAGGTCGCATCGCCTCGACAAAGGCATGATCAAATCGCATACGGCTGACGTCGAGGTAAAAGTCTAACCCTTGGTGGTAATAGAGCCAGTCCTGATAGCGTTGCCAGAGTGCAGGGGCGTCCATAAGTAGCTTCTCAAATTTCTGTTTTTTCCAATCACAAGTTTATGTTGTCCGGGGATCAGTTGTCAGTTTTCCTTTTCCAGTCGCTTAGTCTTATCAGCCTTCCCCAGCTTCCAGACGTGCCATGGCACGTCTCTACATTGGCTCCCCCAGCTCCCCCAGCTCCCTCTGCTCCCCCAGCCTTCTGCCCTGGAGCCTTCTCATATATACGGCTTGGGCAACACGCGCAAAAACTTGACGATGTGACCTGTCACTTCAATCCCTACCATATAGTTGTCGATGGTAAATCGGTAAAAAATAGCATCTGAGCCGATGGGGTGAAGCCCTGGCAAGTCGTGAATGCTGCTGAGATTCATGAACTTTTCAAAAACCATGTCATAGACCTGCTGATAAGCAGCCGACTCTAGATTTTTGAGATCTTGTAGGAAAGACCGCGCATAGCGTACTTCTAGACTCACAGGATATACCCCGATTCCCCAGGAATCATTCTAATCTTTCTGCAAAGATTTTAGGGCAGATTTAGCAGTCGCAGCGCCTCTTCACGGGTCATCGCATCTCCGGGTCGAATTGTTCGCATGGATTCTTGCATGGCACAGAGCATATACAAGTCATAATAGAACGGTTGCAGAACTTTCCAGGCGTCTGCCAAGCTTTCATCAGGGAGTTGATCCACTAAATCAGGTAACTGTTGGGTTAAGCGTTGCAATCGACCTCTGAGTAAATTCATCAGCAAAGAATACTCCAGGGGAACTTCAGTTTACAGATAACCTGCTGTTGATTTCGTCTCGTATAGCAATCGCCATAGCGGTTAGAACGCATAATTGGTTAGAGACGTTGCATGCAACGCCTCTACATAGTATGGGGGCAGAGGGACTTGAACCCTCACGACCTTTTACGGTCAACGGATTTTCATTCTCACTGTAGCTTTCGCTACTGCTTTAACCTGTAGCTTTCGCTACTGCTTTAACCTGCATCTGAGAATTGGACTCTCTCTTTACCCTCGGCTTCACGTTAGGGTAGCTCCCGTCGAGTCTCTGCACCTTCCGATACCTGTTGATCCTTCGCTTCGCTTTAGGACAGGTTTTGAGTGAGTTGGGTTGAACTCATCACTCTTATCGGCTTGGCTCAGGATTGCCTTATCTGTATTTGTTTTCAGACGTAGGTTTCCCTGAATTTGAGAGCATCCACTTGACAGATTTCTCCATCAAGGCTCAATTTACTTAAGTCCGTAGCGTCTACCATTCCGCCACGCCCCCTTTCGGGTTGTGCTTCGGTATTGAAGTCTACCTCAAAACCTCCGCATTTGTCTATTTGAACATTAAATGGGGCAGATTGGCAACTAGAAAATTTGAGGAACCTGGACAAGGTAAGATAGTAGGGGCGATAGAATAGTCTTAGGATAGCCTAGCGTCGGGCTATTCAACTCTTGATTCTCCGATCGCCTGTATTCTGTAGACGAGTTGTCGCTATAACGACCATCATGATTGTTGCATTACTCTATCTCGCTTTAGGGGGACTCTACCTAGTCGTCGTTCCCTTGGTCACATACTTTTACCTCAAACAGCGCTGGTACGTCGCTAGCTCCTTTGAGCGTAGCTTTATGTACTTTCTCGTCTTTTTCTTCTTCCCCGGATTGTTACTGTTCAGCCCATTCCTGAACTTCCGCCCCAAGAAGCGTCAGATCCAAGCTTAATCACCAATGCGACGAATTGATGCGATCGGAATTGCCATCGGCGTGTTTGCGGCTGGTGGTATTATGTATCTCCTCTTACAGGTTGCTGGTTTGGACGAGGTAAAAGCCGGGATTTGGAGTCAAGCCCTCTTAGTCGGCGGTTTGCTTGGCTGGGTATTCACCTATCTGTTCCGAGTGGGTACTCACAAGATGACCTATAACCAGCAACTGAAAGAGTACGAGGATGCTGTCTTGCAAAAGCGCCTCGAAGAGATGACCCCAGAAGAACTTGCTCAGTTACAAGCTGAATTGGAACAAGAGTCTGAATAAATCAACCGTGATGAATTGGAACTCCCTGTTCCCTGTTCCCTGTTCCCTGTTCCCTGTTCCCTAACCGATGACCAAAATTTCCCAGTGCTTCGAGACTCTACGCCAACGCTCTGAATGCGCCTTTATTCCTTTTATCACAGCAGGTGACCCGGATTTAGTCACCACGGCTCAAGCTTTGCGAGTCCTTGACAAATCAGGGGCGGATATGATAGAGCTAGGCGTGCCTTATTCCGATCCCTTGGCTGATGGTCCGACGATTCAAGCGGCGGCGACACGAGCATTGAAACGGGGGGTACGATTGGATGATGTTCTGGCGATCGCGCAGGAAGTAACCCCCGATCTAAACGCACCAATTATTCTATTTACCTATTACAACCCCATTCTCAACCGAGGGATTGAAGTCTTTTTAAAACAGATTGCTGCCGCCGGGATAGCGGGGTTAGTCGTGCCGGATTTACCCTTAGAGGAAGCAGAATCGCTGATCCAGCCTGCGACTGAAATTGGCATCGAAGTGGTTTTGTTAGTTGCACCCACAAGTCGGAAAGCTAGAATTGACGCGATCGCGAAAAAATCCCAGGGCTTCATTTACCTCGTCAGTGTTACAGGTGTCACCGGGATGAGAAGCCAAGTCGCATCCAGTGTCCCCAATTTACTTGAAGAAATGCGGGCGGTAACGGACAAACCCATCGGAGTCGGTTTCGGTATCTCCCAACCCGAACAAGCCCGACAGGTGAAACAGTGGGGTGCAGATGCAGTAATTGTGGGAAGTGCTTTCGTTAAGCGTTTAGCTGAAGGAACCCCGACTGAAGGATTGAAAGCGATTGAGGAGTTTTGTCAATCTCTCAAGTCAGCGATTAAGTAGATGGACACAATCTAAAGTTAAAGGTGGTGATCGTCATTTGTCATTTGTCCTTGGTCATTTGTAATCGAACAGCGATTAACCATTAAGTACCTGGATATAAATTATGTACCCTTTACTAAGAAATGTTTTGAAGCCTCCAATAACTTTAATGAAAGTCTGACTATTTATGGTTAACCTTCCCACTCAAACTGACCCCCCCCTTTCACCTCGGCAAACCTTACCCACGATGTATGATTTACCGAGTGACAACCCGGAGGAACCTGGATTGCCAGACGAGTTTCATTTTTTACAACCCTTATTGTTATTTCTTACCTTTCAACCGGCTAACTGGAATCCAGAGTTGGTATTTTCGGCTTGTGACTTGAATCTTTACTATGATGTGAATCATCCTCAATGGTACAAACGCCCCGATTGGTTTGGGGTAGTGGGAATACCTCGGTTGTATGAAGGGCGAGATTTACGCTTAAGTTATGTGGTGTGGCAAGAAGTAATCAATCCTTATGTAGTGGTGGAATTATTGTCTCCCGGTACACAAGAGGAAGATTTGGGTCAAACGGTGCAAACACCTGGAAATCCACCGACAAAATGGCAGGTTTATGAACAGATTTTGCGGATTCCGTACTCGATTGTTTTTAGTCGCTATACCAATGAACTTCAGGCGTTTCATTTAGTCGGGGGTCATTACGAACCAATGAACATGATTGATAATCGCTTATTGATGCCGGAGTTAGGGTTAAGTTTAGGGTTATGGCAGGGAAGTTTTCGAGGAATTAACCGTTTGTGGTTGCGGTGGATGACGCTTGAGGGAGAGTTGATTTTAACGCCGGAAGAAGAGGCAGTCGAGGCGCAGGAAAGGGCAGTTGCGGAACGGGAAAGGGCAGAACGATTAGCAGCACGATTGCGCGAGTTAGGGATTGAACCTGATGATGTCGAGTAAGTGCGATCGCTGTTTTCAGTTCACTACATCTTAATTTGCGGTAGTGGTAAATTGAACAGACCCTAACTAATTACAAGTAATCTAGTTAGGGATTCTTTCCCTGCTGTTACCACTGGGAACCGCTGTTCTCGGTGGGTATCAGGAACTTTTGCCTTTATACCCCTCCAAGCCATTTCTACTAAGGAGCTAAGA
>NZ_JAVKBY010000150.1:0-18100 GCF_040222985.1 Coleofasciculus sp. F4-SAH-05 | reverse complement strand
ACGGCACTCAACCAGTCCACAGGCACTTCCCCACCTAACTGGCGGCTATCTCCAAATTAATGGAGGCATTAAAATCTCTGTCGATTTCCAGTCCGCAGTTATCGCACCGGAAAACTCGCTCTGATAAAGGCATCTCCTCTTGGACGGTATGGCATCTTGAGCAGGTTTTAGTTGAGGGATACCATCGGTCTACTACAACCAAGCTTGATCCGTACAACTGGCACTTATACTCTAACTGGCGTTTGAACTCGTGAAAGCCCATATCCTGAATAGCTTTCGCCAATTTGTGATTAGCCATCATGCCCGACACATTAAGATTCTCTATTCCTATTCGGCTGTGGTTTTGGGCTAAATAGGACGTGAGTTTGTGCAATGTATCTTTGCGAATGTTGGCTATTTTTCGATGGAGTCTAGCTATCTTAATTTGGGCTTTCTTCCAATTAACTGAACCAATTTGTTTATGACGATTTATCCATTGCAGTCGTGAGAGTTTTTTCTCGTACTTTCGGTAAGCTTTCGCCCCCTCCACTACAATCCCGGTAGACAACACGGCTAACGCTTTTATGCCCAGATCGACACCCACTACAGGGTGGGGTTTGGGGCGGTTGACTGGTTCATATTCCAGCTTAAAGCTGATAAACCATCGGTTACAGTCTTCACTCTATTATCTACTCAAATCAAAAGAGATGACAAGAGGTGATTAGGGATTTGGTTACAGTTCTCAACCCCCGTACCCAATACCCAATCCCCATTGCTCACTTACTTCGGTTTAATAATCCCGTCAATGGAATGGAGCTTTTCTGGGAACGCTTCCTCGCTCTAGCCTCTCGACGCTGTTTCGCCAAGGCTAATCCACTTAACTTGACGGGGGCTTCCTCTGGCTCATCTTGGGGTTCAGAGGGTGCGGGACTCGGTTGATCTTTACTATTCCACCAAGCCACAACCCAGCCGCTAGCAATTCCCCCAACAGCGCCCACTACTATGCTGAAGGGAACTGAGTATCCGAGTAAAACCAGACATAGCAAAAACACTAACCATACTCTTAGCGCTACAGGGAAGCCTTCGGAGAAACCCGGCAACAGTTTATTCATTCCTTTGTCCTTTGTCCGTCCTTTGTCATTTGTCCTTTGTCATTTGTCTTTTGTCAAGGGACAAGTTGTAAATATTGTGTGAAGATAAAATCTATTAATTTTGATAAGTTTATCTTATAAAAATGACGACTTGTTTAGTCAAGACAGTTAAGTTTATTTAAATAATATAAACTTATTTTACAAATATTGGCATAGTTTGATCAATGTAGATGGAGTTACAGGTATCATCTTTCATCTATGTAAATTTGTGCTTAATACTCATTAAAATTAATAATAACTTCATTCATTGCTCTATGTAAAGTTTTTGTGAATATGACCAAAAACTAGAGAGTTAAACTTTAATTTTATGTATCCTGTATATTGAGAAGCAGATTATCCCATTACTAACATGAATAAACTATTAATAACAATAACTCTATCAACATCTATTCTTCTAGAAGCTTTAGGAGTAAATTCAGCAGGTGCATTAACCCTAAGAAGTTGGAACAGCGCTAATCAGCGTGGGGGTGACTTATTCAATGCCGGAAATGGCACATTGCAATACAGTGCATTTAGATCAAGTCTTCTGGAGCGTTCACATACTATCCTTCCAGGAGTATCAACCCTAACCGAGGCAAATATAGCTGACGTTGATGTATTCTTTCACGGAACGTCCTCAAAAATTCTGACATCAACCGAAAGTACTGTGCTGACTAACTTCGTTAAAACGGGTGGTTTTTTGATTGTTGAATCTGATTCAAATCCTTCTGAACAGAATTCGGCTAATTCGGTACTGGAATCACTAGGGCTCGGTTCACGGTATACAGGTGTTGTCGGTGGTGTCAATTCTCCTACAGGTGGCATGTTTAAAAATATAGTTTCTCCAACTACCGTCGGCGCATTAGGCGACCTCAGAGGTCAAACATTTGGTACATCATTAGCCACTGACATTGAGTCAATGGTAACCGATATTACTCCCACTGGGGGGATGCTGATTGGTACAAATGGCTCAATCAGGTCGATGGTGGAATTTCAGCCTTTTGCCAATAGTGGTCAAGTCTTGGCTGTTGGTGATCCCTACGGTTTTAATCTTTTCCAGAGTTCAGATAATTTTTTGTTTAATTCTAACAATCAAAAAGCATATATTAATTTTATTGAGTCTAAACAATCTGAAATTCCTGTTCCTGAAGCATCAATGCTATTAGGTTTATTGACATTGGGGACTTGTGCGATCGGAACTAAACTAAGTAAAAAATGATTAAAGTCCAGACTATTGAATAAGTTTTGTTGTTTATTTCTTTTGTTTATCAGGAGTTAAAGCATTCCAGCGTTCCAGTTTTACTCAGAAAGCATCAGCGTTACCAGTATCCTGGAACCAGGTTTGAGGTTTCAAATCGCTCTACCTCTGGTTCGAGACATTCGCTCACCTGGACATCTCCCCGGAGCCTAGAGAGGAATTTTATCGGGTTCGCTAGGTGGAAGTTACCTTCTTTTTTGTACGATAGGTTGATAGGACAAGTTATCAACTCGATTATGACCCACAGGGGTTCTTTGCAGAATCGCGTTGCTGAATGGCATTCCCTATACCTGCCGATTGCTTTCGATCAATCGGGGATTATGGCAATAAAAATCATAAAAAAGGGGATTTGTCAAGGGTTTGTTGCCAAGCTCAAGCTAAAAACTGCTTATCGCTTATTTGAATGATCATCAAAACTTCGGTGCTGGCTCACTTACTCCAAGCCATGCCCCACCTGAGGCAACAAGTATATTTCAAAGCGTCGTTGACAGCACTCTCCCATGCGATGGAAGATCAGGTCTTAGCTGGTTCGGAGCAACCGTTGGTGATTGCCTGTTTTCAGCGAGAACGCTTCTATCGTCAGGAAGCTCATCGCTATCGGCGCATTGCCCAACGGACACCTCATGTGTATGTATTAGCCGCACCAGAAACGGATTTCAAGAATAGCTCAGATCACCACGAAACCGTGGCATTTGATCCGGGCGATGCCTTAAGTCACGAGTGGCATTTAGTGGTGATTGGTTCTCACTATGCCAACTGTCTGATCTGCCGAGAAAAATGTCTGTCTGTCTCCAATAGCGCCAATGGGGAGATGGATACCTCTCGGCGTTTTGAGGGAATTTGGACATTTGACCGGACGGTTAGTACAAAAGCCGCCGAGTTGCTTCTGGATCGCATTGCCACCTATCGACCTGAGTTAGCGGATAAAATCGAGCAAGCAAAAGCTGAGTATATCAGTTCTGGCTCAACTCAAAGCTCAAACCTGAATCCGGAAGACTCACCCAATCCCGATCCGTTTGTGCATCGGTTGGTGACTTACTTACAAGCGGGTCAGTATAAACTCCTGAAAGCCTATAGCTCGATCGCGGCTCAAGAACAACGCGAGCGTTTGGTGAATTCGATTACCACAGCGATTCGGCGATCGCTCAATCCCCATGAAGTTCTGGAAATCGCGGTGCAAGAGTTAGGGCGAGCCATGGGTTCCTGTCGTTGTCTGATTTACCGCTGTAAAGCCACGGATACGGAAGCCACGATTACCCATGAGTACCTGGAAACCCGAGGGCGCGATCGCACGATCCTTTGCTCTACTCTAGGTAGCCCTTGGCCCCTAAAAGACAATACGCTGTTTCAAGGAATTGTCGAACATCAAGAGTCCATTTCCGTAGAAGATACCCAACATGATCCTCGGCTGAACCAGACAGCCAGCAAAAGCGCCAATTCCCCATCTTCTAAATTAAAGGAATTGGTGCAAACCTTTGGCATGCGATCGTGGCTCATGGTTCCTGTACTATATCAGGGTCGATTATTGGGGATGGTTGAGTTACACCACTGCGGCGAAACTCCTTATCGGTGGAAGGATGAAGAACTTGCCCTTGTCGAAGCGATCGCAACTCAAGTGGGTGTCGCCTTAATCCAAGCTGAAGCTTATGCGAATTTGCAAGATTTGAACCAACAACTCGCCGCCCTTGACCGGACTCGTAGTAACTTAGTCGCTATCACGGGTCATGAACTCCGCACCCCCCTGTCCACAATTCAGGTTTGCCTAGAAAGTCTCGCCAGCGAACCCGATATGTCACCAGAATTGCGTCAGGTGATGCTGAATACCGCCCTTGACGACGCCGAACGCCTGCGGAAACTGGTGCAAGACTTTCTCACCCTCTCCCGCCTGGAAAGTGGGCGCGTGGAATGGAATGTCGAAGCCATTTCTCTGCAAGAATGTGTTGACTTAGCCCTTAGCCGGATCAACGTCCATTGGTCAGAGGATCGGCGCCCGAATATTATTAATCAACTTCCCACAGATCTGCCCTTAGTCCAAGCCGATGGTGAGTGGCTAGTAGAAACCCTTGCCAAACTCCTAGACAACGCCTGCAAATTTACCTCCTCCCAAGGAGAAATCACCATTGGAATTCAAACTAATGGGAATTCGATGTTAAAAGTGACTGTCGCTGATACAGGGCGAGGGATTGAACCGAATCGCCTAGAGGATGTCTTTGATCGCTTTTATCAAGAAGAAGGGGCGCTGCGACGGACAACTGGTGGAACCGGCTTGGGCTTAGCAATTTGTCGCCAAATTGTCAATGGGTGGGGCGGTAAAATTTGGGCAGACTCGGCGGGTAAAGACCAAGGTTGTCAGTTTCATTTTACGGTGCCAATGATTGCGCCAACATCAGAATCAAAGCAATCTAAAGGGAAGGGGAAAGGTAGTCGTAAGGGGTCAAGAGTTAAGCGAAAGTGAATTGAGGATTACTCTGTCAGAGTAAGTTCATTCGTATGAATTATATTTTGTTAACGCAGAGTACGCAGAGGATACCGCAGAGGTACGCAGAGGAATTGAGCGGACTTGATTGAAAGTTTAGAGCATTTGGAAATAGGAAATGTGAGGATAAATCTCTATTTTTTACTTAAATTTTATAGCAGGGATTGTTTTTTAGGATGGGCGTTTGGACTTCGTTCATCCAGGAATAATCCCAATCGGGTTCGGGTTGTTCAGCTATGGACACCATATCGCCCTGATAGTTTTGATTGATTTGAATGGCTTTAGAGTGCAAATGTTCTGGGACATAGCATAAATCAACGGGCAATCCATGTGCCACCATAAATTCTGCTAATTGTTCAGAATGAATGTATATGCCTTCTCGATGCAGGCGTTTTAATATTTCCGTGAATGTGTGCCAGCGCTGATCCATTCTTGGTTGAGATGGTAAGGGTGTGGGTAACATACTATCCTAGAGCGTCAGTTTAATATTGAAGAAGCCTCCCAGAAATAAGCCATAAGGTAGACGGTTCCAGAGGAACATCTATGGGAAGGTTGGGTAGCTAATGGTATCATTTATCGGCTGGGTCTACTGAGTCTTGGTTTTCTACAGAGCCTAACCTAGACGCGATCGCGCCTATTACAACAACACCAAAACTGTCCCCCTACTGCTGAACTTACTTATCGGTGATCTGTGATGCATCCAACGAAACAGAATTATTTCTCAGGAGGATAATATTCATGATAACAGGCAAAATAAATGTCATTGAAGGGGATATCACTCAGTTAAACGTTGATGCGATTGTCAATGCGGCAAACACCTCTCTCCTCGGTGGCGGCGGTGTGGATGGGGCGATTCATCGTGCGGCTGGACCCGGTTTGTTGGCAGAATGTCGAGGTTTGAATGGCTGTGAAACGGGTGATGCTAAAATTACCCAGGGTTACAATCTTTCGGCTGATTGGGTGATTCATACTGTGGGACCTGTCTGGCGGGATGGTAATCATGGCGAGGATGCTTTGTTAGCTAGTTGTTATTATCGAAGTTTAGAATTAGCTGAGCAAAATAATATTCGTAGTATTGCTTTTCCTGCCATCAGTACGGGTGCTTATAGGTTTGGGCCAGAACGAGCTGCCAGAATAGCTGTGGGTACAGTTAAGCAGGTTTTGGAAGGAAATACAACCATCGATCAAGTGATTTTTGTTTGTTTCTCTAAGCAATCTTATAACTACCATCGGCAAGCCATGCAGGACATTATCACAAATAAGGAATAACGAGTGATTTCAATAGCTCTAGTTCAACTCAGTTTAACTGCCATTCTTGCATTCTATGTCGCTTGGAATCTAGGTGCCAATGATGTTGCTAATTCTATGGGAACGTCAGTTGGCTCAAAAGCGGTTACTCTACGACAAGCGCTAATTATTGCCGGGATTTTGGAGTTTACGGGCGCGGTTTTATTTGGTCAAGGGGTGGCGACAACGTTAGCAACGAGAGTGATTGATCCAACGTTATTTGCCCAAACGCCACAGGTGTTACTACTGGGGATGATGTCTGTATTACTGGCTTGTGGTTTATGGTTACAAATTGCTACCAGTCTGGGATTACCTGTGGCATCATCTCATGCGGTGGTTGGCGCGATCGCCGGATTTTGTTGGGTGGCGATTGGGGTGCAGGCGGTAGATTGGGGAACGTTGGGGCGTATTTCGTTAACTTGGATTATTACACCTGTTGTTAGTGGTAGTTTAGCCGCCGGATTTTACAGTATTATCAATACCTCAATTTTAAGGCAAAGGAATCCGATTGCCCAGTTACGGGAATGGATTCCTTGGCTAAGTGCTATTCTTTTGAGTATTTTTGGCGCGATTGTCATGCCAAGTTTATTTAATCGTCCTCTATTTTATGCCTTGCCAATTCCTACCCATGATTTACCGATTATTACAGTTTCGATTGCGGCTATTGTCCTGAGTTTGATTAGTTGGCGTCAGTTGGAACGTAGCACCTTAATTCTACCTATTAATCCTGAAGAATCTCCAGACAAGGATATTCGCATCCGGGAAACTGGAGAAGCGGAAATTGAAGCGAATCTTGCCCCACCCCCTAATGCTGTGTCTCCCTTTCCCTCACCGATTGAGCAACAACTGGCGCGGTTTCAAGTTATCAGCGCTTGCTTTGTTGCATTTGCTCACGGTTCCAACGATGTCGGGAATGCGATCGCTCCCTTAGCTGCGATCGCGTATATCATTGCAACGGGTACGGTTCCCCTCACCGCCTTTGATATTCCGTTATGGATTCTCATCATTGGTGGTACTGGTATCGTTGCCGGGTTAGCTGTTTGGGGCAAAAAGGTGATTACTACCGTTGGGGAAAATATTATCCCTTTACAACCCAGTAGTGGATTCTGTGCCGAAATTGCCACAGCTACGACAGTCTTACTCGCCTCCCGCTTCGGCTTCCCGGTTTCAACGTCTCACGCTTTAGTGGGGGGTATTGTGGGTATTGGATTGATTCAGAATTGGCGCACAGTTCGCTTTCAAACCCTTAGATCGATTGCTCTGGCTTGGTTGATTACGCTACCCGCAGCCGCTAGTTTAGGGGCAATTATCTTTATCAGTTTACGTGGGATTTTTCTTTAGGCTCTTAAGCAAGGGCGGGTTTTGTTGATCATTTATCGGCTTTTAATTAGCGTTAGTCCCTAAACCGAATGCCACTGACTTTAGAGTTTGTAGTAAGCGCTTTAGCGCTTCTGGCACTAAAGTGCCTACTACGAACCCAGCTTAAGTCAGTGACATTCTCCCTAAACCCGCCCCTACAATTGCCCATTTGATTGACTTGATTCGAGGGAATGCTTATTCCTTAAACGTTTCGGCGATATAACCAATCCGGTCAACAATATCGACAACATTGCTAATGTAATAATTATTTTCATCAACCGAAAGTGTCAGGTTTTCTAGCAATAAAAACGACCAGACTTCCCCATCTGTGATAATGCCGTAGACTTGATTTTGCTGGAACTTATTTAGCGTCGCATACATTTCCGCGACACATTGCCCTAAACCATCAGATAGACTACTTTTTTTGACTTCGACGACTGAAATAATCGGCGATATAAAATCAATCTCATCAAGGCTTAAAGCGCAATCGTATTTACCATTTAATGGGTGAGGTAAACCCGGTGTTTCCTCTGGATTAATATCAACGGGTGGTTCAAAAAAGATACCGAGATTATAAGTGTCGCTAGCTTCCCACAAAATGTGAGATACTAAGAGACTACCTCGGGTTGCTTCGTTATCTGATTTGGACAGGCTAATGCGAGACTTCATCTTTTTTACGGCTACCTGCAAATCAGGATAAGACTGATCGGTGGGGTGAAAGTTGCTAAATAAATTAGCGTCTTTCAATAGCGTGATATTAAAGATAGCTTTTAATTCAGCGGCTGAGTATTTTCTATAGTCACCAAAAGACATAATGGTTTGTTCGATAAAGGGTTTAGCCCATAACGATTAAGGGCGGGTTTTGTTTAACAGTTATCGGCGGGGTAAGCACATTTTAGTCCCTAAACCCGCCCCTACAATTGATAAACGTGCCAAGATATGTCTCTACACTATTGCTGTCCAACTTTACTTTTAAGTGCGGAGTCTGGGATACAACTGTGCCACATATTCCCCATACCCGTTATAGGGAAGCGTTTCCCGTCTTTCCCAGGAAAAATCGGGTCCCTTACCAACAAACTTTTCCGTCGCTTGAGACCAACGTGGGTGGGGTACATCCGGATTTACATTTGCCTCAAACTTGTACTCGTAAGGAATTAACGTATTCCAAAATGTCGCGGGTTGAGTCTCAACAAATTCAATCTTGACAATAGACTTAGCCCCCTTAAACCCATATTTCCATGGCACAACCTCTCGAATTGGTGCCCCATGCTGTTTCGGCAGAAAATGACCGTAAATCCCCACGGCAAAAAATGCCAAGTCATTCGCCATTTCCTCTACCGTTAATCCTTCGGTGTAGGGCCACGGTAGTTTACCACTGAATGACCACGCTGGACTGATTCTAATTTGAGGATCATCGAAAGACGTAAACCGGACAAATTTGGCTTTAGATGTGGGTTCTACCTCTTCCATTAATAATCGCATCGGAAATCCTAGCCATGGCAATACCATCGACCAGGCTTCGACACAACGGAAGCGATAGATGCGTTCTTCGAGGGGGAATTTTTTGCGTAAATCGTCTAAATCGTAGGTGCGGGGATTTTTCACCAATCCGGTGACTTCAACCTTCCACTCGTCTGTCGGTAAGGCTTGCGCGGCTTGCCATATCGATTTGCCACTGCCAAATTCATAGAAGTTATTATATTGTCCCGCCAGTAACTCATTGGTGATGGAACGGTCAACATTCGCAAATGCGGGATTGGTGTTAAGGGATTTAACCGTCTGTTGATTGAGGGTAGCGGCTAGTTCCTTATTGGTTTCCGAGTCAGAGGAGGCTTGACATCCCAGGATGGGGAGAATACTCGCACCGACTAGGGTTTTGAGAAAGCGACGCCGATTGAAGTAAACGGCTTCAGGCGTGATTTGGTTTTCGGGAATTTCCCAGGATTGGGGAACGCGGATAAGGGTCATTGGGAAACAAGGTTGACGGCTGATGCGGCGGCGTAAATGGAAAGAACGCCTGTATACAAATCTTAACCTGTTTCTAGTCAAACGCTAAATAAGTGTTGGCGGTGAGGAGAGGGAAGGGGGAACAGGGAGCAGGGGAAGCAGGGGAAGCTGGGGGAGATGGGGGAGATGGGGGAGCAGGGAAATCAGTTGGTGGAAATCACCTCAATCTTATGAAGTTATATTAACAACCCTCAAACCCTTACAAATGACAAATGACGAATGACAACCCCCACCTTTAACTTTAATTGTCCCAACCTACTTATACATAACAACAACACTCAACCTGCTCTCTGAGTGACTTCCTCTCCATGATTAATGATAAATAGAGTTGCTCTAAATTCGGGAATTCAGATGCATTGCTCGCTACATTTCTAGTTAGAGGATGTATCAGTCTTCGCGTTGAGTGTTGCTGTTAGAAGTTTGGTCTCGGATAAGACAGATATTAGATTTAACAGAGTCTTAGCTTTCCCTCCTTTCTGGATTTTCAAGTGACATTAATATCTGTCATTGAAGCTTTCTCTTTCGCTTCAATTACTAATTTACTACTCTCTCAGAAAAGTACAACCCTTTGCAATATTTTTTAATGTTTCTTTTCTTTCCCTAACTTATAGACACATAAATTTAAATTGGTGAGAGTAGCGACTCTAGTCTGGATTCACTATGACTAATTTTCAAACGGCTGCAAAGAAAAGCTTTGCACTAACGTGGTTTTGACGACATCCTCGTGAGTCGGTTGCAGCATATCTAGCAGAACCACGATATTACTACGGTTAGGAGATAGCCGCACCTCTCGTATCCGATAGCCTTTCACGGCATCCCGGTAGTTGTTCAGACTACCCAGAGTTAAGCGCTGATTCTGATAGTTTATGATTAAGCGCATAGACGCCCGTTCGACTGGAGACGTGCCTCCAGATAAGACGGAGGGGATACGCCTTTGTTCTAGGCGCAGTTGTAACGGCTGGTTGTTTAAGCGAAATGTAATAGTTTCGCTGTCATCTGGCTGACTGGTGCTATTGATGACAGGGAGTTTAATGCCAACTTTGAGCCGATTCAGTCCCAAATCTTGTCGGAGGGTTACTGTGTCTTGCAGCAAGTCGTTTTCAGCCGCTTGATTGCTAAGACTATAGGCATCGCGATCATAGTTGGTTCGCAGACATCCATTTCTGACACAGGAATTATTGGGAATATTGATAATTTGCAGATGAGCCGTGGGAACTTCTGTGACTGAATCCCGGTAACTTTCTAGATGAATATAATGACGATTATCCGGGGAGAATCCGGCTAAGCGAACCGATGTGTTGAGTATGGCTGCATATCCGGGGTTCAGGAACAGGATCACACTGGCTGCGATCGCGGGAGACACGAATGATGCTATTTTCATCAAAAAAAGTAAGTCGGTGGGGACAATTAAAGTTAACGGCGGGGATCGTCATTTGTCATTTGTCATTTGTCATTTGTCATTTGTCATTTGTCATTTGTCATTTGTCATTTGTCATTTGTCATACTCGTGAAGCGCTAAGCCAGCTAGGTTTATGTAAGGGTTTTTACTTGAACTGAGACTGGAGGGCGACGGCAGCTTCAGCTAGGGCTTCTCGACCTTGATCTAGAACCTGTGCCATGCCAATAAAGCCATGAATTGTACCCTTATAGCGAGTCATTCTTACAGGTACACCCGCTTTTTGCAAGCGCATCCCATAGGCTTCTCCTTCATCTCGCAGGGGATCATATTCAGCGGTGATAATCAAAGCTGGGGGTAAATTACTCAAATCGTCCGCCAGTAAGGGTGAAGCTTGGGGATTTTGCCCGTCGGCGGCTGATGAGAGATAGTGATGCCAAAACCACACTAATAATTCTGTGGTTAACAGGTAATCTTTGCCATTTTGCCGATGGGAGTCGGTGTCAAAGCCATACTGAGTCGCGGGATAGAATAGCACTTGATACCTTAGGGAGGGAAACTTGCGATCGCGTGACAGTAAGGCGACAACGGCGGCTAAGTTTCCTCCAGCGCTATCTCCACCCACAGCAATGCGTTTCGGATCACCCTGAAACGACGCCGCATTTTTAGCCACCCATTCTGTGGCGGTGTACGCATCCTCTACGGCGGCGGGAAATTTATGTTCGGGTGCGAGACGGTAATCCACGGAAACAACAATACACCCGGCTTGATTCGTTAGCGTGCGACAGATACTATCCACCGCCTCTAAGTTTCCAATCACCCAACCGCCACCGTGGAAAAATACCAGAATCGGAAAGGGTGTGTTTCCGGTGGGTGTATAAATTCGGATCGGAATATCGATTTGAGAACCCGGAATGAGACGATTCTCCACCAAGGCGACAGGTTCAGGTTTATGGGACAATTGATTCGCTTGCGTGGCTTGTTCTCTCGCCTGGATAGGGTCAAGTTCATTGAGAGAAGGTAGTCCTAATTGTTTAATTTGATTTAATAGTAGCTGGGTTGAGTCATTCAATGGCATAATCAACAGGAATCATAAATTATGGAATAGTTTTCTCATGACCAAACATAAATTATCTAAGAATCAGGGCGGGTTTTGTTCAAACGTTATCGGTGAGGGCGGGCGGGTTTTGTTTATACGTTATCGGTGACAAGTTAATCGAGTTCCTAAACCCGCCCCTACAATTGACGTATGATTTATTTATGAATTATGACGTATAAACCAACAATCTGTATTACGTTAGGTACTCGCCCAGAGGCGATTAAACTTGCACCTGTGATCCAACAATTTCAAGCCTGTGATCTGTTTAAGACTCAGGTCATTTTAACGGGTCAGCATCGGGAAATGGTGGATCAGGTAATGCGGCTATTTCAACTAAAAGCTGATCGCGATTTAGAAATTATGCAAGCCAAGCAAACGCTGACCGATATTACCTGTCGAAGTTTGCGGGGATTGGAGGAGTTATTTGCCGATATTAACCCACAGTTGGTGATTGTACAAGGGGATACAACAACCGCATTCGCGGCGACTTTAGCGGCATTTTATCAAAAAATCCCTGTGGGTCATGTGGAAGCAGGGTTACGAACCGATGATTTGTTTAATCCTTATCCCGAAGAAGCGAATCGGCGGTTGATTTCTCAGTTAGCCCAACTGAATTTTGCGCCGACAGCTAAGGCGGTAGAGAATCTGAAAACGTCAGGGATTGTGGGCGAGATTCACCAGACGGGGAATACAGTGATTGATGCTTTACTGACGGTAGCCAAGCAGGAACCTCAATGTCTGGTGCCGGGGTTAGAGTGGGACAAGTATCGCGTTTTGTTAGCCACGGTTCACCGCCGAGAAAATTGGGGTAAACCGTTAGCAGATATTGCCCAAGCCTTTATTCAACTATTGGAACAGTTTCCGGATACGGCGTTACTGTTACCGCTACACCGAAATCCTACGGTTAGAGAACCTCTGAAACAAGTGTTGGGTAATCATCCGCGAGTCTTTTTGACCGAACCCTTAGATTATGGCGAATTAGTGGGCGCGATCGCACGGTGTTATCTGTTGCTGACGGATTCGGGGGGATTGCAGGAGGAAGCGCCGAGTTTAGGGAAACCGGTGTTAGTGTTGCGGGAAACTACGGAACGCCCAGAAGCGATTGAAGCGGGGACAGCAAAATTGGTGGGAACCAATCCGAGTCAAATTGTCGCCGCAGCTAGTGAATTACTCGGAGATGCTAAGGCTTATCAGGTTATGGCTACCGCCGTTAATCCGTTTGGGGATGGTTACGCCGCAGCACGGATTTGGGAAATTGTCAAAGGTTATTTTTCGGGGCGGTTTGAATTAGTATAAGAATATACAACTTTTTTCCATCTATGGTTAGGAGTAACCCATGAATCGGAAGCAATTTTTTGGGATTGTTTATCTCGGCTTGGCAACGATGATTCCCTTGGGGATAATCAGCAGTAACCCAGTTAATGGGCAGACAGGGATAAACCTAAGTACATTTCGCAGCCAAGCTTTGTCTCAGCACAATACCTATCGGGACACCCATCATAGTTCTGATATGACCCTGAGTGATTCCCTCAATGACAGCGCTCAAAATTGGGCAGATTATCTGGCAACGAATGGCGTGTTTGAACACAGTAACTCGGATGCGGGAGAAAACATATATGTGTCCTACACGACAGCATCCTCTGTAGACGCAGCTACCCTGGCGAACCAAGCGGTTACGAGCTGGTACAACGAGGTTTCAGATTATGACTATGCCAATCCTGGGTTTTCTTCAGAAACAGGGCATTTTACCCAGGTGGTTTGGAAGAATAGCACCCAGTTAGGATGTGGTGAAGCACGGGGGGTTAAAACGATTCAAGAGACTCAGTATAATGCCTTCTATGTGGTTTGCCAATATGCGCCTGCAGGTAATGTGATGGGACAGTTTCCCGATAATGTTATGGCACCGTAATTATTGTGACTTGTGAGGGGAGGGAACAGGGAACAGGGAACAGTTTCAAACCTGATCCCGTTAGGCTTGGTTTTTGTAGCCAGAATTATGGTTGTTAGTCGGGGCGGGTTTAGTGACATCAGGGTGACAACAAACTTTAGTGGTTAAACCCGCCCCTACAAAATGGTGGATTTAGTGACATTAAGGCGACAAAATATGTTACACCAAATCAAGGTTAGCCATCCCGGTTATAACCCAGTCCGCGTAGGCGGACTTTGTTTGTGTAGCAGCGATTTTAATCGCCGTGGTAAATGAGGGTTACTTCCGATTTTAATCGCCGTGGTAAAAGGGGGTGACAAACATCTATGCAGGTAACGTCCAAATTAAATAAGATGCCCATATCGCGGCGACTACAGCCAGGATGACTAACCATAAGGGATAATCGGCGCGACTGACTTTCCCATCGGATGTACTCAATGTCTCCACATCAATCCACGGCGTTACCCCCCGCCGAAACCAACCCATTACTATCACTGATTCACCCACTAACTCACTAGGGCGGGTTCCCAGGGGGAGTAAGTTACCCAGAGGACCTAAAATTGAAAAGTAATGCAGTTTAACTAAACCACTATCGGTTTCGATAATTAAATCTACCCCTAACCAATTCTGCAATCCCCGTCGCCCTAAAAGTTTACCTGTAAATTCCACGGGTTGATGGGTAGAGGGTAACGCATTCGGATCAGCGAGCATTTGTTCTAAGCTGGGTTGGTGACGAATCGCCGCTGGTTTGATATCGGGAAAGTAACGGTTAATCCAGAAAATAATACTTAGACTAAATGCAATTAGGATACAAGCATCCAGAAATGATCCAGCGTTGTGTAACCAGATTAGCCGCCAGAATCCAGTTATCCACCAGCGAGATAACCAATCACTAATGATACCGAGTAACCAGAACCCAATTCGCAGTAAAACACCGACAACAAATCCAGTTAATAGGACACTTTGAAATAAGGGAAAGGCTTCATAACTGGCGATGAGTTTTAACCAGCGTGTTTTATTATCCCGTATGGGTGGTGGTGGTATGGGTAAATCTAATTCTGTACCTAGTTTCCAATGAAGAGCATAACGGGCGCATAAATGCAAGCGATCGCCTAAAAGTGGATGAGCGGCTGTAATAATTAACCAGTGGCGGTAAGGGTTGGTACATTCCCACTGTAAAACCCGTTCAAAGGGGACATGGGGCGAACAACTGCTTAGGAGTAATCCTTGTCGGTATCCTACAGGTAATACTAAATCAAAGCTTTCCCATAAGGGGCGGGTTTGTCCGGCTTTGTGGATTGCATCACTCATCCCTAAGCCAATTTTCAATAACGCCCGGGTTAACCCATTGGGATTTCCAGTGGTTTCTATCGCCACGCGATCGCTATAGTAAATTCTAATCCGGGAAAACCAGAGTAAGGGGAGGCGCAGTAGCCAATAGGTAGCGTAACCTAAGCTAGAAATAATACTCGATATTCCTAAACACAGAGGCGGTAAGACTCGTTGGGTGGCGGGATATTTTCCCCGAATCCACTCGGCTAACTGTTCTCCCCCTTGAGCTACATATAGATAAAAGAGATAGGGAAACTGGAGAATTAATGTGCCTAGAGAACTTAAGATAAAGTCCCAGTGAACAATATGCCCCAACTGAGCTGCATAAATCGTCGCGATTTCATCGTCAGCCAGTTGTGTCAATAACCCCTCACTGACGACAATTCGAGCGGTGCGCGGCAAATTCCCATACGTTATCGCTAATGGCGCTTCTGTGGGTAAAATACCCAACGTCGGTAACGGTAAACGGCGTTGACGACAAAACCGTTGGATCACTTTAGCTGATTCCGAGGATCGCGCCGCGAGTTGGCTGACGGAGAGTGGTTCTAATCCATACACCTGCTTTAATAGCCAATCCATTAACCAGGGAGAGACGATTAGTGTCACAATCGCCAAGACAGCTAAAGCCTGAGTGGGATCGCGGTATAACCATTGAATCGGTGATAATAGCGGCAATTGCACCAAGATAGTGTTGGTGGTTGCCATTAAAAAGTTTAGCCAGAAACGCAGCAACCAAGCAAACGCGATCGCACTTCCTGCAACAATTAGCGCCAATTGCCTTAATTTCGGGGGTTTGAACGGACGCCAATTTTCTGCACGCCCTAAGTTGCGAAACCGAGGGCTGGGGGAAAAGACAGAGGGCGCGGAAGGGGGTGTGAACGCCACGGGGAGTTGGGATGAGGGTTGAGGAGAGGGTTGGTTTCCCGGAGACTGTTGTTGCGATTTATCTCCTGTAAATAGGCGTTTGGCTGAATCGGTTAACCGCTGTTTAATCGTTCCCGGTTTGGTTGGGGAGGAGGGTGAGTTGAGGGGAACAAATCCCGTCGGATTCGCTGAAGTGTCTTCTTCTGGCGTAAAACCCGTCTGATTGGCTGAGGGTGGGGATTCCGCCATGAGTTCCGATAAGGTGCTTGTCGCCCATTGTTGCACCTTGGGATTGAGATCTTGGGTGAGGGTTTGGCAAAGTGCGATCGCATTTTGGATATCACCACTTTGGCGATAAGCCTTGACGAGGGCGACACTGGCGCGGGAGATAATGGCTTGATCTAACTCAAATTCGCAGACATCTTCCAGATGTGCGATCGCCACATCGTAATTGCCCTGTTTGAGAGCCGCTAAACCAGCATCGAGGGAGGGATTGGGAACAGAAGCCATAATCGTTACACTATACCCTGCTCTTTAACGATACGCTCTCTTGCCAGGAATGTTTCATCCGGCGGAGCAATCGCGGGGGGTTTCGCGATCGCGTCATTGTAAAGTTTTGTGTAGGGGCGAGTCGCTGCACAAATGTTCGAGGCGAGAATTAACCTATCTCGACTCGCCCCGGTCTAAATGTATGCGGTTTCAGATGATAACCGACGGAGGGCGACCCGATATAATTAAAGGTTGGGTAATGTTAATTAAATTCGGCGGGTCGCCCCTACAGGGGGACAAACTGATAAAATTAAGGATTGGGTGATGTAAATTGGTTGCGAATCCTTGCCCCTACGGTGTTTTCCCTTAATCGAAAATACCCGAATTTTAGTCGCCGGAGAAGTCAGCTATTTCTCCTCTGGAAACTGTCGCTCTCGCACATCATTACTATAGTCTTGCACCGCCTGAGTAATCACTTGCCGCAAATTCGCATAGACTTTGGCAAAGGGTGGCTGACGTTCCGAAAGTCCCAGTAAATCGGCTGTGACTAATACTTGTCCATCGCAATCGACTCCAGCACCAATCCCAATCGTGGGAATGGTTAAGGTTTGTGTAATCTTCCTAGCCAAATCTGCCGGAATATGCTCTAAAACCAGGGCAAAAACACCCGCTTGCTCAAGGGCGATCGCTTCGGCTAAAATCCGCTCCGCTGCTGCTTCTGTTTTCCCTTGCTGACGATAACCCAGCAGATGTACCGACTGCGGTGTCAACCCGACATGACCCATCACCGGAATTCCCGCCGCCGTTAAGTGGGCTACCGTTTGGACTATGGCTGGATGTCCGCCTTCTAATTTCACCGCCTGCGCCCCAGTTTCCTTCAATACCCGACCCGCCGAGTGCATCGCTTGTTGTAAACTTTCCTGATAACTTAAAAAGGGTAAATCGCACACCACGAATGCCTGTTTGACACCCCGACGCACGGCTTTAGCATGGTGCAGCATCTCGTCCAAGGTTACGGGTAATGTTGTCTCATACCCCAATGTGACCATTCCCAAGGAATCCCCAACCAGAATAATATCCACTCCCGCCGCCTCTAATAATTGCGCGATCGCATAGTCCCAAGCGGTCAAGACGACCAACGGACGCCCTTGTTGTTTCCATTGTTTCAGTTGCTGAATATTGACCATTGGGGAAATTGTGATCCAAGGCGATCCTTGATGACATGGTGTGTGACTGTGTCGGGGCGGGTTTTACCGATAACGTTTAAACTCAAACCACTACCGGAAGTGACATACTCCCACATCAAATCAAAAAGACTATGATGTGGGCTTCTCAGCGACTCCACCTATTGGGACGGGACATTAACTGAGCTTTATTAACGGCACGGGATGCCCCACCGCGCCGGAACAATACAAAAATGTTCAACACCAATGTAGCTGCTGGAATTTTACCCGTCCACAGATGCGACTACGTGTAGCCTGTTTCTGGACGGAACCC
>NZ_JAVKBY010000143.1:0-26470 GCF_040222985.1 Coleofasciculus sp. F4-SAH-05 | reverse complement strand
CGGTTCAAATAGACAAGCGGTAGTTGCCATTTTACCCAATAATCCCAGATTAGAAGAATCTGTCGAGGGAGAGGGTGCTGGTACAAACCAAACATCTACCTGGCGCACTTCGCTGGGTACATCTCGGCTAGTTTCTACTGTCCCCAGTAGCGCTAATAATTCTTCCAAATACTGCTTGGCAAATTGGTCATGAGGTTGTCGTGTCATAGGTCAAGGAACAGGGATGATAAAACCGATAACTTATTACTCCCGTTCCGGCATAAGCTGCTGTCATTCAACCCCCACACCGATTGGAGTTTTTTGTTCGTTATACAAGGATTTTATCCTGGAGTTTATGCCTAACGATATTTAAATAAAAAACAATAATGTAGGATTAATTTGTTTATTTTATCGCTCATCAATGCTGTTGTAGAGACGTTCCCTGAACTTGCACATAGTTACCCAAGGGATCGAGAGTATATCCCCAAGCATAGTCAGGTTTCGTTATCCCTTGCCATAATGATGATAATCCAGTCCCTCCGGTGGTTAAAATACCCCCACTTAAACTGCGACTGATATCTCCACCAGGAGCAACCACATCCAACCCTTTGCCATAATTACTATAGGAACTGCGCTCACCTTGCATATTCGTCGCCCCGACAGAAAGAACTTGGGGAATAGCCGCCGGGAAACTAATTCCAGACCGATTTTCATTCCCGGCTGAAGCCACAATTACCAGTTGAGGATTTGCCTCTAAAACACTCAAGATTTGTTCATTTAATGCTTGATGAGGCATTAATCCGCCTAAACTCAAATTAATTACATCAGCATCTCGTGCCGCCGCGTAGCCAATTGCTTCAATTAAAGAGATGGAATCTATTGCACCATTTAATCCAAAGACGCGAATCGGTAAAATTTTTGCCTGGGGTGCAACTCCGGCTATTCCGCTTTGATTTGGAGAATGCGCCGCAACCACACCAGACACCCAGGTTCCATGAAATTCAGATGTTATCTTACTGCGAAAGTATTGTTTAATTAAAGTTCCAATTTCACAAGCAGACGCATCAGGGTCGTTCTGAGCTAATAGTAAGGCTACTTTTTTATACTCTTCCACCATTTCCTGGCAAGATAGCTCAAAGGTATGGCGAAAATGGGGCTGAATAATATCCCGTTCATTCAGACTCAATCGAGTATCGGGATCGCCTTGTCCAGAACTAGAAAAGTCCCACCCCTTGACCTCACCGGGGAGTTTGTCAGAGTAATGATCTGTGGTATAAATATTGCTCGCTAAATCCTGGTGATCCCACTGGATCAAACTGTCAATCACCGCAACCACAACCCCATCCCCACCCTGGCTGGCTTGCCAAGACGCGATCGCGCCGATATCGGTACGAGGTAAAAATTTGCCTCGTTGTGGTGTACTATCGAGATGCCACAGTAGAGGTAATAAGGCGGTTGAAAAGGGAGTGTCTTTGGGCTTAGGTAAACGAGCAAGGCGTTGTTGCAGGATTCGCTCCGGATCAAGAATTTCTTGGCTAGAATTAATCAGGTTGGTTTGGGGAACAAATTTATCCGGAATGGCTTGAATAAAATTAGGTGTCGCTGACTGAATCCCACTGACTTGATTGAGTTGATTGGCAACGGTAATTATTTCTGTCCCTGATGCCAATTTTGACCGGACGACATAGCGATTTTGACTGAAGCGGAGGGGACGAATGATTTCTAAGTTCTGCTCGTCCAACACTTGTTGCTTCTGGGTTTCGGATGTCTCTGGTGCAAAACTAATGATGATTTCATTGGGGAGAACAATCAAATTTTCATTCTCCCTATCCTCAGATTCCCCTTGGTTGAGAACGGGTAGGGTTTCCTCAACATAAGGCTGTTGTTGAATCTGATTGGTTAACAACCGGGTAGATGTTCGCACCCCAGCCGGAAGCCGAACCAACGCTAACTGATTACCGAGAGGGTCAACTTGTAAGTTTGTATTCGGTTGTAACGTCGAACCTCGCCCTTGAATTCTCCTTGTAGTTAAATCGTCTTGGAGTTGCAAATATAGGGGTTTATTCCCTCGCGGCTGAATAGCTTTGAAGCGAACCGCCAGCACATCGTTACGTAGATTTAGGGGAATTTGTTTGCCATAGAATGAGTAAGATAGTGCTTCAGTCGGTTGGGTTTGAGCTAGAGACGCTTGAGGATGTGAACCTAGATTGTCAATGTTCCACAAACAGGCTGTGATTAAAATGGCAGATACAAATCGCTTCATCTTGAGTATCCTTGTATACGCTACGATGTATCTCTACTTCTGGAGTAGGGAAGCTTATGCAAATCAGAGAGTATAATTATAAGTTGTAGGGTGCGTTAGGCGCATTTGAGGATTAACTTTTATCATTTCAACACCTAAGTGCGCCGCAGGGCACCATGTTGTATAGGATGCGTTAGGCACATTTGAGGATTAACGTTTATCATTTAAACACCTAAGTGCGCCGCAGGGCACCATGTTTCGGTTCGGTATGGCGATAGTTCGGTGCGTTACGCTGCGCTAACGCACCCTACCGTTTGAGACAATTTTGGGATTTAATTCCATTCTCCTTGTAATGTAAACGCTGCCCAATAATCAAGCATTTCTACCCAGCAAACCGTTCTAATAATTCCTCACGAGAAAGCGTTAACAGCAAAGGAGTCAACTCTTGATGGGGTAACTCTAACATGGATGCGATCGCGCCTGCTAACTCCTGATCAACCTCACCTAACCGCACTCTCAGCAGGTTCTCCACCTTTTCTCGTCCCCCTTCTTCTAATCTCTGATCTTGCCCATAACCCTTGCCAAACCACAGTAATAACTCTTCCTTGGAAAGGTTAAACAGCAGACGAGTCAACACATCTGGTGGTAACTGTAACATCGGTGCGATCGCGCTTTCTAATGCTGCATCGATTTCATCGAACCGCACTCTCAGAAAGTTTTCCAACATTTGCCGCCTGCCTTCTGATACAGCCTCTTCCCGCCATTTAAAATACGCTGGTGATAAGTTCATGATCAACTCCCGATCTGCATTACTTAATGTTTCACTACTACTCACATTGATGCGCCAGTTGGCTAGTATTTCCAGGATATTGCGCCGCCGTGGGTTCTCTTGGGCTAACCCGACTAATTGATCAATTGCTTGTTGCTGTGTTCTCCTTTTTCCTAATACCCTTAACCTGTCATTTTTTAGGGAATTAGGGATAAGGAATAGGGAACAGGGAACAGGGAACAGGGAACAGGGAAGAAGTTACAACGAACATTATTAGGCTCATCTCGGCTGACTATTATGTACGTGAAATCCAGTGCCGATATTTTTTTATCAGCATTCATTGATTTTATACTGGAAAATAGATAATCGATTATTTAATATTTTGAATTGCTAGCCATTGGTTATTGTTTGTTTTTATATGAAAAGGCGATTGAAATCGCGGAACTACACAAACCAAGTCCGCAAGGTAAGGACTGGATTATAATTAGCTAATCCGGATTTGGTATCCGTTGGGTTTCCTTACGTTTTCCCAACCTACAGGTTAATTGAATTGCTGTGACGGGAACGCTGCTCTAAATGTTGACGTTTTAATTCAAAACACACGACGGCGGCGGCAGAGGCGACGTTTAAGGATTCGGCTGGGGAGTTAATTGGAATTGATACCCATGTATCAATTAATTGGTGATGATCGGAATGAATTCCTTCGGTTTCATTTCCGAGGACAAATACGGAAAAGGGAGAAAAGGATAGGTTATAGAGTGTTGAGGTGGCTGTGCCGCTCAATCCATAAATTGTATAGTTGGCTTGGCGCAATTGCTGGAGGGCTTCAGATAGTTCAGCACAGCGCAATACTCTGGTATAAAATGCTGTACCTGCTGAGGCTTTAATTACGAGAGGATTCAGATCAGGACATCCTTTTCGGGGGAGGATAATTCCGTCAAAGCCAGCGGCTAGGCAAGTGCGGATGATCATGCCGACATTACTGGGATTTTTGACGCCATCTAAGGCTAAGAATTGGCGGGTTTGATGTTTCTGGTTGGGGGGATGAGATTGTTGGCGTTCTAAATAGGTGGATAGGGCTTCCATGGCAGGTGGAATTACATCGACAACGACGCCTTGATCATGACGACCGTTGCGCGAAATTCGGGTAATGTATTTGGGTGATTCTCGCGAAATTTTGACACCGCTTTGTTTGGCTTGTTTTACGATTTCGTCAATGAATTCGCCTCTAGCATTATTGGCGATTAGGAGTTTATCGATAATAATATCTGGGTTGGATAGGGCTTCTAATACGGGTTTTCTGCCATAAACTGTAATAAATTTATCTCTGGGATGCTTGGTTTGGTTAGTTTTCATGGTTAGGTTAGGATGTGTTTTCGGATGGGTTGGGGGAATACGAATTCGAGTTCTCTCCCCTTGATAAGGGGAGGGTTAGGGTGGGGTTTGTCTCAAGGTATTGCTTTGTTTTTGAAGCTCAAGTTGATACCAATGCACATCGGTGTGTTCCGTATAATGCTAATCAATGCAATTATTCGCCCCGATTTACGCCAGCATTGGTGAAACGGTTAGAAGAGAAGGGAGATATTCGCTATCTGTATCTTACCCATCGCGATGATATTGCTGACCATCAAAAATTTCGAGATCATTTTGGTTGCGATCGCATTCTGCATCGTGATGATATTACCGCCAAGACTCGCGATGTGGAAATTCAGTTAACCGGGGATGACGCGGGGGACGGCGTAACCGTAAAACCCGTTACCGCCAGCCTCGTTTCCTAAACAGAACCCGTAAAATCGGATGGCTACCACCATCGCTGGAGAGTCGGATTGCCAACATTGAAACTTGGGTACGACGGATTAGAAAACTCTGTCCGATTTCAGCCATCTCTCAAGAACTGGTAAGGTTTGACCTTCAGCAAATGCAAAATCCTGAAATTAGTGGGGTTGAGTACCAAAGGGGTGAGTTATTCGGTTTTGAAGTTAAAGAGTATATACTTCAAAAATGGGACAGAAAATGTGCTTACTGTGGCGCGAAAAACGTTCCGTTCGAGATTGAACACATTCTGGCAAAAAGTAAGGGCGGTTCAAACCGAGTCAGCAATCTTTGTCTTAGTTGTCATTCTTGCAACCAAGCTAAAGGGAACAAATCCGTTGAAGAATTCCTAAAAAAGAAGCCTGAAATCCTCAAGCGAGTCCTAGCTCAAGCCAAAACGTACCAAGTTCCTCTCTTTTATAGTGTTGGTTCTTATACAGGCATGGCAATTCATACTGCCATTAGCTTTATTTTACTGGCGATCGGGATTCTCGGTGCTTCTGCCAATTGGGGGGCGATGAAGGTGGTGATTAGCGATCGCGCTGGGGGTATTATGGCACGACGTCTCCTCCCAGTGGTGATTAGTATTCCGCCTGTGTTGGGCTGGTTGGTATTACTGGGCTTTCGCGCTGATCTCTATCCGCCTGTCTTTGGATTTGCTTTTCGCAGTGTCTTGGCAATCATTATTTTTGGTGCATTAATTTGGTGTAATGCTAGGCGATTGAATGCCATTGATGCCCAGCGACAACAGTTTCAACAGGCGCTGTTAGCCAGTGAACAGAAATTCCATGCCATTTTTGACCAGACGTTTCAGTTTATCGGCTTACTCAAACCCGATGGTACATTGCTCGAAGTTAACCAAACTGCCCTGGATTTTGGCGGATTGCGGCACGATCAGGTGATTGGTAAACCCTTTTGGCAAGTAAGATGGTGGACGATTTCAGCCCAAACTCAAGCCCAATTAAAAGACGCGATCGCACAAGCGGCTCAAGGTGAGTTTATCCGCTATGAAGTTGAGGTGCAAGGGGCAGGCGATCGGATTGCCACGATTGATTTTTCCCTCAAGTCTGTTGCCGATGATACCGGACAAGTGGTGTTGCTGATTCCCGAAGGGCGAGATATTACCGAAGTGAAACAAATTGAAGAACAACTTCGCCAGAGTGAAGAACGCTTTCGCCGTGCTTTTGATGATGCTGCAACGGGTGAAGCTTTGGTGACGCCTGAGGGTCAGGGCAAATTCAAGATATTACTCAGATCAAACAAACTCAAACTCAGATGAAAAAGCTGGTGACTGAACTCGAACGCAGTAATCGGGAATTAGAAGACTTTGCTTATGTCGTGTCCCACGATTTACTCTCCCCCCTGCATAAAATGCAAATGCTGAATGACTTGCTTACAGAAGACTATGGTCAGGTTCTAGATGAACAAGGGCAGGAGTACCTGAGACGGATGCGTCAGGTCAAAGAGCGAATGCAAACCTTTATCAATGATTTATTGATGTTATCGCGGGTGATGACTCAAGCTCAACCCTTTGTTCCAGTCAATCAAAATTAGAGCGAAAATCCTCTAGACAGCGAGTTACATCAGGCAATGCTGAATTAGATGGTATGTGTGGAGGTGGGTTTTTCCGCGATTCGATTATTTTGATATCGGGGGCGACAGGTACAGGCAAAACTTTAATTGTGACCGAATTTTTGGCAGGGGGTGTTAACCAGGGAGAACGATGTTTGCTCTTTGCCTTTGAGGAAAGCCGGGAGCAGTTATTTAGAAATGCGGCTGGCTGGGGCAGGGATTTTGAGCAGATGGAACGAGATGGCAACCTGAAGATTGTCTGTCGCTATCCTGAAGAAACAGGGCTGGAAAATCATCTGGTGAAAATTAAACAAATCATCGAAGAGTTTCAGCCGGATCGGGTGGCAGTGGATAGCGTTTCAGCATTGGAAAAGCTTGCCCCATTCAAAGGATTTCGGGAATTTATCCTCAGCCTAAAGGCTATCCTAAAAGACGAGCGAATTATGGGACTACTCACGGCGAATACAACATCGCTCATGGGCGGAATGTCGGTCACCGAATCCCATATTTCTACCAATACCGATTCAATTATATTACTACGCTATGTGGAAGTTTATGGAGAAATTCGCCGGGGCTTAACGGTGCTAAAAATGCGCGGTTCAAAACATGATAAGGAAATTCGCGAGTTTACCATTAATGAAAGCGGGATGCACATCGGCAAACCATTCCGCAACATTACTGGCATTCTCTCCGGTACTCCAACCTATATGAATCAGAGTGAAATTGACCGCCTGGGTAGTTTGTTTGAAGAGACTTAAGGGAAGATGGGGTTGTAGAGACGTAGCATGCTACGTCTGGGAGCAGGGGAAGCTGTGGGAGCTGGGGGAGCTGAGGGAGCAGGGGAAGCTAACTCAAAACTCTACCTTGCCTATTGCCTATTGCCTATTGCCTATTCCCTGACAAAAAACGAATGACGAATGACGAATGACGAATGACGAATGACGAATGAAAAATGACAAATGACTTGAACCTTCTAATTCTACAAGACTAGGCTTTAGAAACCATTGAACGGAATGCTTCCTTGCAAGCCCAACTGATTGATGATTTACTCGATGTTTCGCGGATTTTACGCGGCAAGTTGAGCCTACAAACCTTGCGAGTAGACTTGGTGCGGGTGATTAAAACAGCAATTGAAACCATGCGTTTAGCCGCCGTCGCCAAGTCGATTGACATTGACACCCAATTGGATTCAACGGTGGGATTTGTGTCGGGTGATCCCAACCGTCTCCAGCAAGTGGTGTGGAATCTGCTCTCCAATGCGGTGAAGTTTACACCTAGGGGTGGACGGATCACGGTGCGATTACAAGCGATTGACTCCCATGCACAAATCCAAGTCAGCGATACGGGGCAGGGGATCAATCCCGACTTTTTTCCCTACATCTTTGATTATTTTCGGCAAGAGAATAGTACGACAACCCGAAGTGTAGGCGGGTTGGGATTGGGGTTAGCCATTGTCCGCCACTTGATTGAACTGCACGGGGGGAGAATTGAGGCGGAAAGTGACGGAGTTGGGCAGGGCGCAACGTTTACGGTGACGTTACCTCTAATCTCGGATTCGCCCATTAATCCTCAGAATTCCTCGCCAAACGATGAGGGTTTAGATTTAAGCGAGGTGACGGTACTCCTGGTGGAGGATGAGGTGGATACGCTCGACTTGCTCACGATTATCTTAGAAAGCTATGGTGCCAGGGTTGAGGGGGTGACTTCAGCCCATGAGGCGCTGGCTGTGTTTTCTCAAGGGCAACCGGATGTGTTAATCAGTGATATTGGGATGCCTGGAATGGATGGCTATGAGTTCATTCGCCAGGTGAGAGAACTACCACCTAATCGCGGCGGGTTGGTTCCCGCGATCGCACTGACAGCGTATGCCGGAGAGACGGATTATGAAAAGGCTCTATCAGCGGGGTTTAATCGTCATATCGCCAAGCCTGTGGAACCGAAGCAGATTGTGGATGCGATCGCGAATTTGATTCAGTGATAAACCTACGGGATGAGGGCGCACGTCTATCATTGGTGTCAACTTAAGGTAAAGAGCACCATTGTAGAGACTAAAATGCAACGTCTCTACAATGATGTGTCCTAACCGCTATGGCGGTTGCTATAACTCGCGCCCGCCCTTCTCCGGTGGCTGTCATGGATTTAAATTGGGTATTAGTAGCGAGCAAGATGCTCGCACTACAAGGATGAGAGCCATTATTGACATTAAGGTTTAAATGCCGAACAGCTTATGGTGATTGACAATGGGATTAGGGCTGTTTTACCTGTTTTATCCCGCTGATTTATTGGTTTCTTTATCCTCTTGCTGTTGCTGAGTTTTTGAGGATTCTTGCACCTGCTTCAGATGGAGCGTATTCACCTGATTAATAAAATTCTCAATTGCCTGTTTCAGCTTGTTCTTACGTTGAGATTCATCAGCTATATCATAGCAACGATACGCCTGAGTCACTCCCAATATAAATTTTTCTCGTTCTGCTTCTAACAATTCAACTGCCGCATTTGCCGAAATCCAATTTTCTTGAAAAGGAAATGACGTTACCACACTGGCAACAATAGAAGCGATCGCTGGAAAAATAACAGGTAACCACTTAAACCAAACTACACCAATATCTAACTTATCAACCAACACCAGAATTGGAGTAATCCCGGAAAAGACAATCGTTGCCATTTGGAACGTATAATAGATATTCCTGGACGTCTGGCGGCTTTTCTTATAGTCCTCAATCAGTTCTTGGCAATACTGCAAAGCATTTTCTCTGGCTACCGTGATCGGATTGCTACCCGGTTGTTGTTGTTCATCAACGAGATATTGATAAATTTCCGCTCGTTTGGCAACTTCAAGCTGCATTTGACGACTTGCTGCTTGAGCTAGCTGTCTATCGAGCAAGACAAGAAACACCAAAAATGAGACGAAAACAGCTATCCAGATAACCAGAGTTGTTTTGTTCTCAATAACCAAGCTAATGATACTTGTACAAATCAATGCCGCCACGAACAGGTATTGTCCAATCTTGATCCAGGGAATCGGCAACCTCCATAAGGGTGAACCTGTTTCTCCTGCCTGAGACGGATCAGATGGATTTGTCGGTTTGAGAGTAGTCATACTTGAATATTGTCTATGGTTTTAACAGTATATTATGTCATGCCTGAATTAACTAAGTCAACCCGGAAAAGCTTGCCCATTAATAATTTAGGGGATAGGGAGATGACTTAACTAAACCCGCCCTTCTCCGGTGGCTTATCCATTAATTTGCCAAAACCATCTTAGGCGCAAGCCATACCTCAGCGTCTGATTCAATCACCTCAGTAATACCCAGAAACTTACCATCTTCGTGGTGAACTCGCCGAATATTAGCAACAGAATCAGTCGAAGTATCTTGATTCATATTCTGTTTATTTATACCGTTATCATCTTCTTCTATCTTCTGCACCCCGCCCTCTATCTTTATCCGTTGACCCTGACACCAACGACGAGCATGATCTGGCGATAAAATAACCTTCTCTAAATGTTTTAATGCGGCTTCAGGTAAAATTGGAGTAAAGATTCCGGCTTGTACCTGTACTGCCAATTCCTCTAAACTCAAGCTATTATCCAGCGTAAATCCACTGCTTTGGGTACGAATCAGAGACGCCAAGGTTCCACCCGTCTTGAGAACCTCTCCCAAATCACGGGCAATGGAGCGAATATAGGTTCCCGCACCACAGGCGATCGCCACATCCAATTCTGCCAATTCCCCTGGACGCCACTCTAATACCTCAATCTGATACACTTCAACCTGTCGTCTAGGAATTTCCGCCGTTTTACCCGCCCTCGCTAACTCATACAGCCGTTTTCCCTGAACCTGAACCGCACTGTACATCGGGGGAATTTGCTCAATTTTTCCCTGAAACTGTTGCAGTAACGGCACAACTGTTTCCAGGGTTAACCCAGAGGCGGAGGAAGTCGCCACAATATCTCCCTCTAAATCATCGGTTGTTGTCTTCACGCCCAACCGAATCGTCGCCTGATATGCCTTCTCTGAGGTCATATACTGTAACAATCGGGTCGCTCTACCCAGTGCGATCGGCAGAACCCCTGTAGCCAATGGATCTAACGTTCCCCCATGTCCAACTCGCTTCAGGCGCAGTAAACGCCGCACTTTCGCCACACAGTCGTGAGAGGTAAATCCAGCCGATTTGTTTAAATTCAAAAATCCTTGCATTCTTCAACACAGATTAGACAGATAGCAATGACATTCTCCAGAAGACTCAATCGTGAATAACACAGATTGTCACAGAGAACTAAACAATCTCCCCAACAATCTTAATCATCCTTTGCCCCCTCACCACCAACACCTCTGTGAAATCAGTGCGACTAACCTCTCACACCCCACCCCTACCGTTTATATAAATCCGTGAAATCAGTGTTGCGATAAACAACAACAACATTCAAGCAATACTGGCTGAGTGATTTCCTCCTGTGGGCAATGAAACTTGAAGTGGTACTGATCAATCAATTATTCAGTCACGCAGCTTCCCAGATTCTATTTGAGGAACTATCAACGTTCTCGATGAATGTTGCTGTTGTTATGGTGTTTGTTGCTATCTTCTGATGAGACAGATATTAAATGAGACAGGTTTTTTCTTCCTCCTAACTTCATTCAACATTTGTAGACTAAGCTGTTTTATCTGTCGCCAGAAGTGATTTAGCTTTATATTCAATTTAGCACGTTCTCTGAGATAGGCAACCCCTTGATAGAGTCTTTTACATTTGTTTAAAAACTACAAAAATCTGAAACATAAGTTTACCGAAGCGGAATCAAAAACGGTGCCTGTGGTGGGGGTGAGGAGTTTTGCGGTTCATCCGTCTGTTCAGAAAGCTGATTTTGGGTTAAAGATTCCACTAAACTCAACGGCATGGGGTCTTGACTGAGGAATTGTGCATAAGCCGCATTGAGGTAACGTTGGTATTCAGGTTGACCCGCAATATAGACTTCAAAAAAGGCAACACTCAACGCTTGGGTATAAGCAAGCCCGATCGCGGGATCAGGACCCATCACTTCTGGCGGCAATTCTACCGCTGTTGTCGAGACTCCCAGATTAGAAAAGTGAGTGCCTTCATTCTGCAATACCAGATACTTGTTCGGCGTGGTTAGCCAGGTAAAGGGTTGAATCTGTTCCGGCAGGGCAGGTGCTACGGTGTCATTACTCCCGGAAATCAGCATCAGGGGGATTTGAATCTGAGCAAATTCCGATTTACCAAAGATAGCACTCCCCACGGGGTTAATCGCGATCGCGGCTTGAATCCGTGGATCACGAAAGTCATAGTCCGCCATGGGTAATTCTAATGCCCGACATTGCAGCAGCAGCGATACATTTAAGGAATCTTCTGACTGATCACAAACTTGCTGCAATCGCTCAAAATTAAGTTCAGCACCCGCTAGCGCCAACACCGTGTAACCGCCAAAGGATTGACCTAATACACCAACATTGTTCAGATTTAACTGTCCTGCGTAGGACTGTTCTAGTTGATCCAGTAAAAAGGTAATATCCAAGGGACGGTCAATAAATTCTGACGGTGGCGTCACCTCACTGGCTAGTCCTCGACTCAGGGCTTGTAATTGTTCGGCATTACTGCCAGGATGTTCCGGTAGGGCTACGGCAAACCCATAAGACGCCAAATGTTCGGCTAAATATTCAAACGTCATCCGATCAGAACCGAGTCCGTGGGAAATTACAATTAGGGGAGTTAATCCTTCCCCAGCAGATATCGAAGACGGTAAATACAAATCCACCGGAAATCGGCGTCCACGACTGGGATCATTCAATGTCAGGGTTTGTTTAGAATAGGCAATGGGTCCCGGTTCCCGCAAGTCAGGTAATTCGGAAAAGTCGGGTGGCATTTGGGGAAACAGTGACTCAATCTGGGCTTGAACTTCTGCCATCGCCTCCTGATTCACCCCTGCGATCGCTTGTTGAGTTTGCCGACTTAACCGAGACAGTTCCTCAATGATCTCAAAACTCCGGGCAGAGTTAATCCGTATACCATAAGTGGGAAACTCCCGCAGTACATTTAATAAGGTTAGCCCCTCCGGTTCAGCCGCCGCTTTGATTAATGCCGCCCGAATCGCATAAAATCCCTCTTGACCGGCTTTAGTTTGAATCACTTCCCCCAACCGTTCCAGGATGGCTTCCCCTTGAGGCGAATAGAGAAACTGTGCGATCGCGACTGGACTCACATCGATGGGGGTAACTAAAACTTGCCGCAATCGTTCTAATTGTTGCGGTTCCACATAGTTAGCATAAAACGCCAACTCCGGCTCAATTTTACCCTCGGTGGCGTAAATTTCCAGTGTCTCAATGGACAGAGAAAATTCTAACGGACCATAGGGAATATAAATTTTCGTCGCACTCTGAACTGGAGTCGCCATCACCACCATTCTCAATAGGGCGGTTGAAACCGCAGCTACACAAAAGAAACCCGCCTTGCCTTCGGCAAGCTTCGCTAACGCGGGTTGCCAAACCCTTAATTTTCTGTTAGTCCGCCCAGGCAGACTTGGTTTCGTCTGGTTCCACGATTTCCAATCGCTTTTATTCGGTGCTACCTTCAAACAGCCTTCTGTCTTACTTTTCATAATTTAAAATTGATATCTCTTGCTATTAAAATCATCCCATTGCCCCCACATCCATAGCTTGTGGAACTTGCGGCAACGCTTCATGTAAAATAGAGCCGTTTTATCCTGATTATTTTCTTGACAAATTCCTTTAAATATTTTATATCCTTCGGCAAATTTTCGGCTATAAAAAAGATGAATACCCAACTCAAACTTGCCTCGATGCTTAATTTTTAGATTAACCGACGTCAGGGGTTCACCATCAAAGGCTTCAAAGACGGAAACCGCTTTTTTTCTTCCTTTGACCGGAACTTTCCCTAAAAATCGGTAATTATAGCTTAACGGATTATCCAGACTCAGCAAAAACTTTTCACTAAAGATAATCGACGCGCCAAAAATCTTCGTCAATCCTTCCAAGCGAGATGCCAGATTCACGGCATCAGAAATGACTGTTGCCTCCATCCGTTGTTCTTCTCCAATGGTACCTAACATCAGACTACCACTGTGGAGTCCCATGCCAACTGAAATCGGTAGGGTTCCGTTTTCTTCCTGCTTACCATTATAGATAGCGATCTGTTTTTGCATTTCAATCGCCGCGTCTAATGCTTCTTCAGCTTTTTCGGGAAAGACTGCCATGATCGCATCCCCGATGTACTTATCCACAAAACCATTGTGCTGACGGATGGTGGGGACAACTTTCTTAAAATAATTGTTGATGAAATCAAAATTTTCCTGGGGCGACATTTTCTCAGATAGAGTGGTAAATGACCGAATATCGGCAAACATAATCGTCATATCCCGTTGAACGCAATCCCCCAATTGAGCCTCACCGAGGTTGGTATACCCTAAAATCTGTAGTAATTTAGGCGGAATGAAGCGGTCGCAGTTGGCATTGATCTGGTTCAGTTTCAGATAAGGATTAATTCGAGCAATCATCTCATTGGGTTTAATCGGCTTCGTCCAATAATCATTGATCCGGTAGCTCCATATTTTTTGCCAATCCGGTTGTTTTTCTTTGTCATCAACGAGAATAATTGGCAATTCATTGGCTGAGAAAAAAGTGCGAATTTTTTGACCAAGTTCATAGCCATCCATGGGAGAAATTACGGCATCCACAATCAGCAAGTTAGGCTGAAAGCCTTTTTCGATTTCCGCTAAAGCTTGATTGCCATTAGATACCCGTTTAATGCCGTAATTGGCAGAAGACAAAAATAGCTTAATCAGGGGTTGCCAATTGACAGATTCATTGTCTACAATTAAAATCTTGAATGATTGGCTAAAAACAGGGGGGTTTTTAAATTTGGCTGGTATTTTATTGGTGGGTTTTACTAGAGAGAGAGGCTTTTCCCCAGACGCCGCTAATCGGGTTTGTTGATTTCCAGAAATGGGTAGCGTCAAAATAAAGCGTGAACCCTGGTTGCCGATTGATTCAACCCGGAGTTGACCCCCATTGAGTTCGACTAGACGTCGGGTCAAGATCAATCCTACGGCAGTACTGCCGTACTGTTGGATGGTGGCACTATAGGCATTCTCTAGTAATTGCTCTGCCGGAATAGTGATGCCGATATCAGCGATAGTCAGTTTTAATTGATCAGGGGTGATAGTGGCTGAAACGTCGATCGCGCCTTGTTCAGTAAACTTAATCATGTCAATCATTAAGTTATACAAAATTTGCTGCAATTGATCGGCATCAGCCTTAAATTGGGGGAAATCGGCAGCGATGGAGTTGCGTAATTGTAAATTTTTTTGCCGGATTAAGGGTTGACAAAGCTCTAACACGTCTTGAGTGATGGAGCGTAGATCGACTGACGAATTAAGAGGTTGAGGAGGATTGGACTTTAAGCTGAAGGCATCGAAAAGGGTATCGGTAAAATTGGCAACCCGCTTAACGTTTGCCATCAATGCAGAAGGGTTAGCATTTGACTCCTGTGAAAGAAAATCAAGGTCTTGATCAGACAAATCGTCAGCGATTTCCTGGAGGCGATCGCGAAAGGGTGGCTGTTGATTAACGGGCTGGTTGAGAACGGGGAGGGTGGTATCTTTATTGGTGGTTAAGGCTTGGTTCGTGGCGAGTTGGGCAGCGATGATTGAGGGGATGCGATCGCCGGATTGTTTACGGTTGGGGTTATCCTGAAATGGGAGCGAGGCTGGAACCTCACCAAACCGAGGGTTTTCGGCATCATCTTGAACAGTAGAAAAAGCCTTAATCAATCCTAAGGCGATCGGGAGTGCCAAAATTAAACTCAGACTCACTACGCTCAAAACCAGCCAGAGGAGTTTTTGAGTGGGATAGAATTCTTCAGTAAGATACCCAGATGCCAGATAGAAAAAACCAAGATTGGTACTAATAATGGCAACGACACAGAGAAGGATGACGGAGCGTTTCATAAGGTTTAGAGTTTAGGATGGTTAAATGCATCGATTTAATCAAGTCAATGCCAACTCACGGAATCTACAGGGATCAAGAGTTGGTATTGGCGATCGGTTCTCAACGCTTCCGAAAAAAAACTATTATTCTACATCATCCGCCTCAAAATTAAACTGATCCGATAAAAATCTGCTAAATTTTTAGCACGGTGCTTCTTGCCAAAACCTGGGTAGCCGTAGGAGACTGACATCGGTAAAAATTGGTGCTGGGTTAGATTGCCCCAGCCAATGTGCTTTCTGGCAAGCGCTGATCCACTGAGTCATCGGAGAAGGAACATGACGGCATTAAAAGGACGAGACGTGTTAGGTTTAGCTGACCTGAGTGCGGATGAAATTCACGAACTGTTGCATCTAGCTATCCAGTTGAAAACCGGTCAGGTTAACCTGCGATGCAATAAGGTGTTAGGGCTTTTGTTTTATAAAGCATCGACCCGAACCCGAGTCAGTTTTTCGGTGGCCATGTACCAACTGGGGGGTCAAGTGATTGACTTGAACCCCAATGTCACCCAGGTGGGTCGAGGAGAACCTGTGGTAGATACAGCCCGGGTCTTGGATCGGTATCTGGACATCTTAGCAATTCGTACCTTCGAGCAAAAAGAACTAGAAACTTTTGCTGAGTATGCTCAGATTCCGATTATCAACGCCCTGACTGACTTAGAACACCCTTGTCAGGTATTGGCAGACTTGTTGACGATTCAAGAATGCTTCGGTTCACTAGCGGGTGCGACGGTAGTATACTTGGGAGATGGTAATAATGTGGCTCACTCACTCATGGTAGGATGCGCCCTCATGGGGATGAATGTCAGAGTTGCCACACCATCCGCTTACCAACCGAATAGTTTAATTGTAGATCGAGCTAAACAACTGGCGGTCAACAGTGAAGTGACGATTACGGATGATCCGAAGGCAGCCGTTAAGGGCGCTAATGTGATTTATACCGATGTCTGGGCAAGTATGGGTCAGGAGGCGTCAGCCGATGCGCGAATTCCAGTCTTTTTACCGTATCAGGTCAATGAACAACTTTTGAGTTTAGCGGCAAAGGATGCGATCGTGTTGCACTGTTTACCCGCCCACCGAGGCGAAGAGATTACCGAAGCGGTGATGGAAGGTTCGCGATCGCGGATTTGGGATCAAGCCGAAAACCGGATGCACGCCCAGAAAGCTTTACTCGCTAGTCTTTTAGGCGCGGATTAACGGGGCAGAGGGGATGGTTTAACGGTAAAGCCTATGGTTAAGTCGGGGCGGGTTTACTTGTATCTGGGTGAGGTCAAAAACGTTAATAGGGAAACCCGCCCCTACATAAAACTGATTAAACATTGCTTTTAACGGGACAAGTATAGGACATTAGTACTACTAATAGCTTATAGTAAATAGTATTCGTTGAGTTGAATAATGGGTTTCAATTTAACCCGAACAGGGCAGATTGACTGCCATAAAGACTGGTAAGTCGAAGGGTGGAACTATCTGCTTGACAACTTGTAACGTCAAAACAAGAGTGTAATTTATAGGATTATGGAACCCCTCACCCAAGCCCAGAAAGAACTCTATGATTGGCTGGTTGATTATATTCAAACCGCCCAACACGCGCCCTCAATCCGGCAAATGATGCGAGCGATGAACCTGCGATCGCCTGCACCGATTCAGAGTCGGCTCGAACATTTACGCAACAAAGGATACATTGACTGGACAGAAGGCAAAGCCCGGACGATTCGGATTCTGGGTAGTACAGCATCGGGAGTACCTGTACTGGGTGCGATCGCGGCGGGGGGAATGGTTGAACCCTTTACCGATGGGATGGATCGGATTGATTTGTCCGGTTTATTTACCAAACCCGGTAATTTTGCCCTCCGGGTTACAGGAGATAGCATGATTGAAGCCTTAATTCGAGAAGGGGATTTGGTGATTATGCAGCCTGTTCCTGAACCTGATCAACTGAAAAATGGTCAGATTGTCGCCGCTAGAGTCGAAGGATACGGCACAACACTAAAACATTTTTATCGGGAAGAGGATAGGATCACCCTGCAACCTGCTAATTCTAATTATCCGCCCATAGAAGTGGAAACAGAAAAGGTAGAGGTACAGGGTGTATTAGTGGGAGTCTGGCGTAGTTTTGAGTAGGGGCTTGGTTACTTATCCCCTACTTGGTTACTTATCCACAATTGTCCAATTCGGCTCAACGATGACTGGGAACCACAGGAGGTAATCCACCCGTGCGGGAGAGAGGCGCTGCCATTTTTAATACCTTCTCCATCAGCCACGGCGCAATCCGAGTGCACAACACGGCTAAATGGCTTTGCCATCCCACCAGGATTTCCGGTGAATCCTTTTGCAGTCCCGTGACTAGGGCTTTGGCGACTTGCTCAGGTGTCATGGGCATCACCCAGCGAAATAGCTGTAAACCCCGCACCATATCGGTATCCGTGAGGGAGGGGAGCAAGGCAATCACCCGGATATTATAGGGCGCTAGTTCGCCCCGCAACGCTTGGGTGAAGCCTAAAATCGCAAACTTGGTGGCGGAATACGTCGCCATCGTCGGCGCGGCGACTTTGCCCATTAAACTGGAGACGTTAATAATGATTCCTTGGCGTTGAGCTGCCATCCGTTTGGCAAGCAGACGGGTAATCGTGTACAATCCCATCAAGTTAATCGCCAACTCCTCCTGCATCTTCGGCAGTTTAGCTCTCAAAAAGGGAGTTTGATGGGCAACACCTGCACAGTTAACCAAGACGTGAATCGGTCCGTAAGTACGCCAAGCGCGAGCAATTGCCACATTGACCTCTACCAGTTGGGTTAAATCTAACGCCAAAATAGCGACTTCGACGCCTAAATTTTCAATCTCCGTCGCCACGGCTTCTAAACGTTGGCGATCGCGTGCGACTAAGACTAGGCGCTTAACACCTTGTTTGGCAAGTTCGAGGGCGATCGCGCGACCAATTCCCCGCGATGCTCCGGTAACCAAAGCAGTCTTTCCTTGAATATTCATGGCAAAAACCTCAATCTTGTTGAGTCTCACTCGGTTTTTTCCGATTAGTCATGCTCAGGGGTATATAATTCCTCCAAACCGCCCGACTCATGAAGTGAGACATAAGTAATCAAAACGTCGGATTATCTCTGTCGTTGCACTAAAACTTTGAAGAGTAGGACTTGTTTCACCCTTCGCCATTTTTTGAGTGAACTGGCGAGTTATTTGGTGGTGAAACAGTGATCAAATCTTTTAAATTAACGGGTTCTATGAATGAAAAGCTAACCCGTGAGTCGAACATGATCTCCAGTCATGCTGTATCTACAAAGAGTGAATCGTGATCATGATATGTCTCCAGGGGAACTCGGTGAATGTGGAAGCGTGAGTTGTTGATCGAGTGTCCCTATACATATCCGGTCGGTAGTTCGCGTGCATCAGCCAACCACCTGACAGTCAAGATAAACGCAGTGTTTATGCAAGTAGCCTCCTATAGACGAGCTTCTACTAGAAACGATTCATTACGCATACATTAGCAATTGTTGCAAGATAATGGCAACATTTTTTAATAAATTTCTCGTAGCATTTCTTTACAAAAGCTGAAGTCCTTTACCCGATTGACCTGTAGCTGTCTTCAACTTTCGCGAGTACAATGAAAAATCAACAAGGAACTGAGTTTGGGGGTACTGGGTGTCAATGGTTGGTTGTTTTACCGAGGTGAAGACTTAACTCAATATACATTGACCTTGATTCAAGGTACTCTTTTTCAGCAGCTTGCTAACTCTCCTCATTATCCGGCAACTCTCCAAAACGTTCTCGATAGCGCTCCAACAATGTCGCCATTTCTGTAGTCTGCTGTTCTAACTCCTGATTTGCTGCTTCAAGTTCCAAAGAAGAGAGCAAACGTTCTCCCGTATTCGCATCTTCAATTACCAAACCGCCATTGTGCAAACTCATCAGCACTCCTAAAGTGGAACAGTAAATGCGTCCCTCTTCATCCGGCGTAATCGGTTGATAAAGCCCTTCAACCAATCGGTATCCTAAAACGTCTTCAATCACCTGTCCCCGCATCAGGCGGCGGTCAATTATGACGTACTCATTTACTCGAGTACGGGCATATTCTAAAACCTTTTTTTCCCGGTCTTCTTTGCGGTAGCGAGGGGAAACGACTTCTAAAATGAAGCTAGGACGTACTCCTTCATCAGCAACAATGAACTTGGAGCGATTTTCGCCTTTATTCCGAATACCAAAGGCGACAAACGTATCTGGACAGTGATCCCCTTGTCCAGGACTATCCCATTCAATTAACAAGTCGCGGAATACTCCAGTGGTGGAGTCATTAGCATAACGGCGGGTCAAGATATCTTTCGCCTGACCTGCTATATCATCGTGAAAGGTACTATTTGGCAAATGATAACCCTCCTGGGGATGGAGAAACTCTTCAGGAGTAAGCGGCACTTTGGTTTGGGTGATTGTACCGTCAGGTTGATTAACAGTGACTACACGCCAGCCGGATTCAGCTAAATCGGTAGCGCGATCGGTTTGTTGGGTTTCAGAGGGTGAAGGAGAGCTGACCATGACGAAGCTTCCTTTTAATCAGTAGTTTTCAGTATAGATGATGTATAGATGATGATATTTAGTGTAGGGGCAAGTCGCTGAACTATCATTACGGGGAAAGCCTTTAATTTGACCGACTCGCCCTACTATCGTTAAGGCTAAACCATCGATTAAACTGGCAAAGAACCCCCTTTTGTTCTATCGCCCTCTCGCTATGAGCCAAAGTTTCCCCCTGTCTAAACTCTCCCGCACATTGTCTTGGGTGTTACTGAGCGCGATCGCGATCGCAGTACTGTTAAGACTCCTTAACTTAAGTAGCCGAGAATTTTGGTACGACGAGGTGTTGTCTCTGCTGCTGTCTACAGGTCAAAAAGGGTACTATTCTACGCCCAAGGAGTTGCCTGTTACCTTAGCTGACTATACCCCGTTACTGAGTTTACCTGTAGAAAACGGCATTGGTGCTATCCCAGCTACTCTGAAAAAATTACTCCAAGGATTAGCGGCTGAACCCCATCCCCCTCTATTTTTTCTGGGTCAACATCTGTGGTTGCGACTGTTCGGTAATGGGGTAGCGGCTACGCGCAGCTTAAACGTTTTATTCAGTATCGGTGCAATCGGTAGCGCCTACGGTTTCGGTCGTCGTGTGTTGGGTCATTACGGGGGCTTGTTATTGGCGGCTCTTTTAGGCACTAATGCATATTATCTCTTTCACTCGCTCAATGTCCGCATGTATGGTCTACTGCTGCTATGGGTGATTCTCAGTGCTTGGGCGGCGCTGGAATTAATTGATCCCCAAAAGCAGAGGTTTCCAGACAAGAGACACAAAGAAGGTCAGCATTCGAGTCTCTACATTCAACTCTTATGGAATCTGGTCTTCATCGGCTCAATCACCGCCGGGTTCCTCACCTTTTATTACTTTGCCTTTTTTATCGTCGCTCTGGCTATCTTAGTCTTATGGTTAGATCGGCAACATTGGTGGCAACATGGACTACGGTTTATGGCGGGGATCATATTGATGATTCCTTGGGTATTATGGGGAACCCGACAACAGCTACGAAATGCTGATTTAGAACGGTTTGGCGGGACTCAAACCTGGATGGAAACGGTGGGGAGACATCTAGAAGCAGTCACCCAAACCCTAGGAATTCATTTAGTGTTGGGGGATTGGGTGACAAGTTTACCCCTTGTCAGTGCTACTATCGCTGGGGTAGGCGCGATCTCACTCTTGATTTTCTGTAGTATCCGGCTGTGGCGTCAGCATCACTACAGGGTTTTGGGTGTGGCGTTGCTATTGGGGATTTTTCCGCTTTTATTAGCATTAATGGTGGATATTGTCAAGGGTCAGTTCACCGTTGGTTTTGGCTGGGGGAGATCAATGATCTTTATTTTACCCGGATGCTTGCTCCTAATTGCCGCCTGGATTGAGCGGACAATGGGAAAATGGCGACCCCTCGCCGCCGCGATAGTGTTAGGGTTCTACCTTATAATCAGTATCGGGGATTTTACAGTACGCGATCGCAGGATGTTCCATCAAATTGCCGACATCATCGAGCAAGAACCGACAACTCCTACCTTAATCGCTATGAATTCTCAGGCTTGGGGTCACGTCCTCCGTTTAGCCTATTATATTCCCCCAGATTTGCCCGTCACCTTATTGGCGCAATCCCCCGCGAAACTGGCGCCAGTGTTAGAGCAAACCTTGACTAATCAAACCGACAATTTTTCTCGCGTCTTATGGTTAGATAGTGGTGATCCGGTTTGGTCAGAACCCGAAACCGAGGCAGAAAAACTCAAATTTAAACAAAACATCCAAACCGCTTTAATGCCTCAATATAAGCTAGTCAAAACCCAAAATCTCCTGGGAACCATGGATATAGACCAATTCACCGTCCATATCTATCAACAGTCTCAAAGATAAATGATGAATGATACAATCCGTACTCTAAGGATAAGTAGGTTGGTGGAAATTAACCAAACTCTATTAACTTATTTAAATAGTCGGAAAACCACGACAAATGACAAATGACAAATGACGAATGACAAATGACAAATTCCCTGCTCCCTGTTCCGTCCGGTTCGTTTGTGGTTCCCGATATAACCACTGTCTTAGCCACAACGGAAGAACGTCCCTTACGGTTTTCCCTAATTATTCCCACGTACAAAGAAGCGAAGAATATTCCCCAGATTGTCGAGCAATTGAGCCGATTACTCGATTCCCAATTAGCGGGGGAGTATGAACTAATTGTCGTGGATGACAATAGCCCAGACGAAACCTGGAAAGTGGCGCAGGAACTCACGGCGGATTATCCTCAGCTACAAGTCATGCGGCGGATTGAGGAACGGGGACTCTCTACCGCCGTGATTCGAGGATGGCAAGTGGCGCGGGGAGAAGTGTTGGGGGTAATTGATGCGGATCTCCAGCATCCCCCCGAATTGTTATTGCAGCTATGGAGTGAGATCCAACGGGGTGCAGATTTAGCCGCTGCGAGTCGCCATGTTGAAGGTGGTGGTGTGAGTGATTGGAGTATTATCCGCCGCTTTTTATCCCGTGGCGCTCAAACGATTGGGTTAATTCTTTTACCGGGAGTCATCGGGCGGGTTTCTGACCCCATGAGTGGTTATTTTATGGTGCGCCGTCAATGTTTAGTCGGTCGTCCTCTGAGTCCCTTAGGGTACAAAATTTTAATTGAAGTCTTGGGTCGAGGGAAAGTTCCTTGGATTGGGGAAGTAGGGTATGTGTTTCAAGAGCGTCAAGCGGGGGAAAGTAAGGTTACGTGGAAACAGTATGTAGAGTATTTGCAACACTTACTACGCTTACGTTTATCCTTGGGACCCATTGGTCGATTTATTCGTTTTGGTGTAGTCGGCTTCAGTGGAGTTTTTGTGGATATGGCGGTCTTTTATCTGCTGCGAGAGCATGTAGAATTGGGATTAACCCGCAGTGCGATTCTGTCAGCAGAAGTCGCAATTCTCAATAATTTCTTGTGGAATGATGTATGGACGTTTGGCGATATTTCTAGACATCAACGGGGATGGCGTCAGCGACTGGAGCGATTTTTAAAGTTCAATTTAGTCTGTTTAGCCGGACTCATTCTCAATGTTTTACTGGTGAATTTGTTGTTTAATGCCTTTGGCATCAATGAATATGTTTCTAAGTTAATCGCGATCGCGGCGGTGACGGTGTGGAATTTCTGGATCAATCTTAAGCTGAGTTGGCGTGTCACTGATGTGCGACGATAATATTCAAAAATTATCGGACTGGGTCGGGGCGGGTTTAGTTAAGTTAGTGGTTGGAACCGCAGCGTTATTGGTAAAACCCGCCCCTACACATTCAAAAAAAGGACAAATGACAAAGGACAAATGACAAATGACCAAGGACAAATGACAAATGACTAACTAGGCTTGCTGCCACATTTGTTTAATTTTAGACGGTAAAAACTCAGCAACTTCTTTGACTCGTTCCTCAGACAACTCATCTTTTGTGGCGGAAAAGATGGCTTTAACCACGGTTTCTGGGCTAACGCCTTTGGGTAAGCTAGCTTCTTGACGGATTCTAAACAAGAAGGTATCAGCATCAAAATTGAGAGGGGGACGAATTCGGCTTAGGAAGCTGACAATTGGATTAGTATCTTTCCACAGATCAGCAATCTCTTTTTGCTGCTCTTCGGCTGGAGTCGGTACAGATCCATCGTTTTGACGCAATTCTGATTCGACCCGATCTGAAGCGTCTGTGTTCATTAAGTCACGCATGGTGCGGAACACGACTTCAGTGACATCGCGGGCGTCGTAGATGTCTTCTAATTGACCCTGCTTTTTAACTTTTTCTAAGAATACTGTATTGTCGGGCATACTCTTCTCCTTGTGTTTCAGGTTACGGTTGGGGACAATTTAATGTCCTGATTTCCCAGTTTTATCTGAATGTTCCAGTAAAGACAGAAAAACGATTTGTATGAATTTCAGATTATTTTGAGGATTGTTCAGGTTCTGGGTTAACACTTTAACCTAGGATAGCAGCGTTAGGGCTGGCATCTACCTCAAGAGGCATATTTTATCCTATTCAGGTTACATACTGGGAGGTTATGGTAAAGAACCCTCATTTTGAGGAATAGTAAGCTCATTTTTGAGTGTGGCAGAGGTTATCCAGGCAGATGTGATATCAAATTCAGCTCATACTAACACTTTGGGGATAAAGGATGGCAATATAGGATAGCAGTTAGAGTAAGTAAGGAGAATGACTCAACAATACGATGTATATGGTCTCGGTAATGCCCTACTGGACATTGAATTAGAAGTTTCCCCAGAGCTACTCCAGGAACTGAACATTGATAAAGGGGTGATGACTTTAATTGAAGAAGATCATCAGTATAAGATCCTGAAACGCTTAGATGGTCAGTCAATGAAGCGCGGCGGTGGGGGATCGGCGGCAAATACAATGATTGCCCTGAGCCAATTTGGGGGTAAAGCGTTCTATTCTTGTAAAGTCGCCAATGATGAAGACGGACAGGTTTACCTGGGGGATTTGCTCCGCTTTAAGGTTGACACAAACCTGCAATACCATCCTCCTGAAGCTGGAATTACGGGTAAATGCTTAGTGTTTGTGACGCCGGATGCCGATCGCACGATGAACACCTTTCTGGGAATTTCTGCAAGCTTCTCAGAAGCGGAATTAGTCCCCGACGCGATCGCACAGTCCAAATATACTTATATTGAAGGGTATTTGGTCACGGGTGCTGCCAGTAAAGCGGCGGCGATTCAAGCCAGAGATCTTGCCAAAGCCGCAGGTCAAAAGGTCTCTCTATCCCTGTCTGATTTCAATATGGTGAAGTTCTTTAAAGATGGATTACTTGAAATCATCGGTTCGGGCGTGGATTTCCTATTTGCGAATGAAAGTGAAGCCCTAAAAATGGCGGACACTGAGGATATCACGGTTGCTGTTGATTACTTCAAAGGGTTGGCTAAGGGGTTTGCGATTACCCGTGGACCGAAAGGATCGGTAATCTTTGATGGACAAGAGATAATCGAGATTGAGCCAGTACCTGTTAAAGCAGTTGACACCGTTGGTGCAGGGGATATGTATGCTGGCGCGGTGCTTTACGGACTGACTCATGGTATGACTTATGCTCAAGCCGGAGAGTTAGGATCTAAAGCGGCGGCAAAGTTGGTGACGAGTTTCGGTCCACGCATGGACACAAAAGACACTCGTTCTTTATTAGATGGATAATTCTACAGCAAGCAGGCAGAAAGCTGAATAGAAAAAGCTTGTAGAGACGTGCCATGGCACGTCTGGGAGATGGGGGAGATTATGTAGGGGCTAACTTTCACTAAGCTGCTCTGCTATGCAGCTAAATCCAATAATTTAGCTCCTGAAACCCTTTGATAGCTTAGATTGCCTTATCAAATTAAATGCGTTACAGCTTACTACCTTTTTGGTTACACCCAGATGTAACTCGCGCCCGCCCCGACTTGACGAATCAGGACTTACGCAGCTACGCCAACTATCGTGGCAATGGTGCGTTACGCTACGCTAACACACCCTACATATAGAGCCTTTGCGTAAATCCTAACGAATGACAAATGACAAATGACGAAGGACGAATGACGAAGGACGAATGACAAATTATTAAATTAGGAGAACTCCGATGGTTCAATCAAATACCAACCCGTTCAATGAACAAGAGCAATCAACGGCATCCATATCCGCTGACGAAGGCGGAAACTATTCCTATTGTTCACTCCCTGAAGTAGCGCCGCGTGACTTGTCAGAGATTGTAGATCGCAATCGTGCCAATCTGATCCAATTCCTGGATAAAAAATGGGTAAACGGCACAATCTTAATCATTCGCAAGATTAACCCGGATATGGTGCAAGGGTCAAACTGGGACTCCAACTCAGTTATGCACTATCCCTTTGGCGCGGGTTTAATTAAAGAACCGCCACAGTATCAAAATGGGTTAACTCCAGAACCTGGATTATCGGAACGGGATAAGACTTGGGTTAAGCAGTTTTACCCACCTTTAGAAGAGAAGGATTACACCGAACTAAAACCCTTTCAATCGGTTCCCTTAACCCTCACACCTGGGGAACAAATGAATTTCCGGATCGAACCTGATGCGACGCGATCCTATATGATTCGCACGTTTGGCACATCAGACACGGTTATGGTGCTGTTTGAAGAAGTTGACGGTGAACTTCGTTATCTTACCGGAGATGACGATAGTGGTGAAGACTACAATGCTGAGATTAAGGTCAGGTTATTTCGGGGGCGTCGATATGTTTTACGTATCCGTATCTACTATAGCGATCGCGCCGGAGAAACAGCCGTGATGATGTGGTGATACCAAATCCGACGACAGGAACCCCCTTTATCCATGAGTAGCTTGTGCTTGTTGCCTGTTCCCTTGTTTTCTACGGCTCTTCCGTAGCTGTTATGCTAAATTGCATCAGAATACGCCCAAAATCCTTGCTAAGCAAGGATTTTGGGCGTTATTTCGAGTTAACTTAGACTGTGGAGGCATAAAATCACGGTATAACTGAATTTGGAGCCGTTTTAACTAACAGTTTGG